>NZ_CEYAVF010000049.1:0-13835 GCF_982785585.1 Reinekea sp.
AGACTTCATAATCATGATGAAGTCAGAACTCTTAAGCGACAACTGAATCCATGTGGATAAGAATGCTTAGCCAGCAGTGGTCAATTCAAGAATCGATGACTCAGACCCTCTTTCATCCTTATGGGTGGCCCTTCTGATTCTTATTGGGACAGTCAGCATTCACTTTTGCGATAGTATCAAAGGAATAGACGCACGCAATAGGTTCGTGAAAAGACCTTAGTTCTGAAAATACGAAGGTGTGGTCAATGCCGCCTGCGATACTCAATTGCATATGAGTTTGTTTTAAATATTTTTTGACGCGTCTTTGATCTAGGAAATTAAAAGGGGTGTGTTCGACGCTCTCTATTGTGCCTGTCGGAATATATTCTCGGTCTATGGGTAGGTATGATTTTGCATGATTCATACATTCATGATTTAAGATTGTTCCCGAGCTGTGTCCATTGTAATCCCCCACCTTAAACTAATAACAGTCATAAGGATAAATCAGGCCTGGTCAATGGACTTCATGGGCGACTCGTTGAAAGACGGTCGTTCGGTCCGGACGTTCAATCTAATCGATGACTGTAATCGGGAATGCTTAACGATCGGCATGGATTTTTCGCTACCGACTCAGCGCGTGATTCGCTCATTGGAAAGAATCATTGAGCGGCGCGGAAAACCCAGTGCACGTCGTTGTAACAATGGACCAGAATATATTAGTCAGGATCTTATTGAGTGGGCGAACCAGGAGCAAATTAGATTGCGTTTCATCCCGCCTGGCAAGTCAACTTAAAATACTTACGTTGAACGATTTAACCGCACTGCAAGGAAAGAGTGGTTGGAGCTGAATATCTTTGAGGACATCGAACAGGCTCAGTTATTGGCAACCCAATGGCAATGGACTTACAATAATGAGCGACCATATTCTTCGATTGGCGGGCTTCCACCAAGACCACTACTGTGATTGATAACCTCTCTATTTTTAGCGGAGCTTTTAAAGGTGGGGATTACAATGGATCAGGACTTCTTAAGCCCGAACGGCAACCATTCGCTGTTATTTTTAGCGGAGCGGAGACAGGTATCAATGAACTGCATTCCCTGAAGTCCCTCATCAATCCCGGGCAGCATCGCACCGTCGTTTTTGCCCTCGATCAGGTCAGCGGCTTCGGTGTAAATATTCGCAAAACATTCCAGATAACCTTCTGGGTGGCCAGGTGGAATGCGGGTCCACAACTGAGAACCATCACCAAATCCTGCTCCACCGCGCGTCAGGATGCGCTTGGCTTCACCGTGAACAGTCAGCGACATCACATTCGGGTTCTCCTGAGACCATTCCAGCCCGCCCTTTTCGCCATAGACCCGTAGGCACATTCGGTTTTCATTTCCAATAGCAATTTGCGACGCCCAGAGCATAGCTTTAGCACCGCCTTGCATCCGCAACAATATATGTGCGTTGTCATCCACTTGACGGCCTGTGCCAAAGCTATGCAAGTCGGCGCTCAGGGCCTCAGTTTTTAGCCCCGTAACAAATCCCAACAGGTTGAAAGCGTGTGTTCCAATGTCTCCAATGGCACCGCCGCCGCCCGATTTGGCCGGGTCTGTGCGCCACGCTGCTTGTTTTTGCCCTTCGTTTTCAATGCTTTTTGCCAACCAATCCTGGGCATATTCAATCTGGGCTACGCGGATCGCACCCAATTCACCATTGGCGATTATCCTTCGGGCGTGTCGGACCAACGGATAACCCGTGTAATTATGAGTTAGAACAAAATGTGCACTTGAAGATTTGATGGCCGCTGCAATCTCGTCTGCTTCTGCAAGGGTCGCGCAAAGTGGCTTATCACAGATCACGCTGATGCCAGCTCTTAGAAAAGCAATAACCGGGGCCGCGTGCATCTGGTTCGGGGTAACGATCGCAACGGCGTCGATGCCATCACTGCGATCCGCTTCGGTTTTCGCCATGACACGGAAATCCGAATAAGAACGGTCGGGTGCGATGCCCAGATCCGCGGCACTTTCTGCTGCTGTATCCGCGCTCGACGACAGGGCGCCCGCAACCAATTCAAAACGGCCATCGATCCGGCTGGCGATACGATGCACGCCGCCAATGAACGCACCCCGGCCGCCACCGACCATGCCAAGTTTTAGTCGTTTCATAAACCCAACATCTTCTTGATTGCACCTTCGTCGCGTGTCCCACCGGCAAAGTCATCAAAGGCTTTGTCGGTCATCTCGATCAGATGTTTCTCAATGAAAGGCGCGCCCTCTTTTGCACCTTGCGTAGGTGATTTCAGGCAACATTCCCACTCAAGGACGGCCCAACTGTCGTAACCGTACTGGGACAGCTTGGAAAAAATTGCGCCAAAATCGACCTGTCCGTCGCCAAGGCTTCGAAAACGTCCGGCTCGATCTACCCAAGGTTGATAGCCGGAATACACGCCCTGCCGGCCATCGGGGTTGAATTCAGCGTCTTTGACATGAAAAGCGCTGATCCGATCGTGATAAAGGTCGATAAAGGCAAGGTAGTCCAATTTTTGCAGCAAGAAATGACTGGGGTCATAGTTGATTCGCGCAGCCTCATGCTGACCACAAGCATCAAGAAACATTTCCCATGTTGCACCGTCAAAGACATCCTCTCCGGGGTGAAGTTCAAAAGCGATGTTTTGGCCGTGGTTCGCATAATGGTCGAGGATAGGCTGCCATCGGCGGCCAAGCTCTGCAAATGTTTCCTCGATGAGGCCTTCGGGGCGCTGGGGCCAAGGGTAAAGAAACGGAAAGGCTAAGCTGCCGGTAAAGCTGACTGTATTAGTTAGCCCTAAGCGCTCACTTGCTACTGCAGCCTTCATCAGTTGGTCGACGGCCCAAGCCTGCCGTTTCTTTGGATTGCCGCGACAATCCGCGGGCGCAAAGGCATCAAATGCAAGATCGTAGGCCGGATTCACAGCAACCAGTTGGCCCTGAAGATGCGTGCTTAACTCGGTGATTTGTACGCCTGAATCCGCGCAGGTGCCTTGCACCTCGTCGCAATAGGCGGCACTTTCTGCTGCCAGATCAAGATCGAAAAACCGCTTGTCGGAGGTTGGTATTTGAACGCCTTTGTATCCAAGTCCCGACGCCCAAGAGGTGATTTCCGCAAGCGAATTGAACGGCGCGGCATCGCCAGAGAATTGAGCCAGAAACAAGGCTGGACCTTTAATTTTAGCTGCCATCACATGATCTCGCTGTGCATTTTTAGATACCGAATATTCACTGGGCTGGCCAAAAGCCGGTCCACTTGCGAAAACAATGCCGTAAGATGGGGCATATCCATATGAGCATCGAGATCCTGTTGGCTGCGCCAATTTTCATAGAAGACAAAAACACACGGATCGGTTGCATCGACATGGAAGTCATAATTGATACAGCCAGTTTCTTGGCGCGTCGGGCCCACTTGTGCGGACAGAAGTTTTTGCAGCTCTACTCGAGTTTCAGGTTTTGCGGTAACTGTGCCTATGATTGTCACATGGTTCATTGCTCACGCCCTTTTTTGGCTAAGTGCGACCGCAAGGATAATGATTCCTCCTCGCGCGATCAGTTGTTGACTGAATTCCAGCCCCATCAAGATTAACCCGTTGTTGATCAGACCAATCATCATTGCGCCAACGAGGGTGCCAATTACCGTGCCCTTACCGCCGAATAGAGACGTACCACCCAGCACTGCTGCGGCGATGACGGAAAGCTCATCGCCTTCGCCTAGCTGGAAACGGCCCGATTGCAGGCGACCCGCATAAAACATCCCCGCCAAAGCTGCAGCAGTAGATGAGATGACCAAAACCCGAAACTTGATCTTGGCGGTGTTGATGCCGGAATAGCTAGCGGCTTGCTCGCCACCACCCGTGGCCAGCACCCGGCGACCAAAACCAGTTCGGCGTAAAACGACGTGACCGACTGCACCGAGAATTAGAATCCAAAACAGCAACACCGGAATAGGCCCGATGGAGCCACCGCCGAACCACCAGATATAGCCCTGCGACAAGATCGGAACAGCGGCTGTGCCTGACACCCACATGGCAAGCCCCTTGGCTATACCCATCATTGCAAGCGTCGTTAAGAACGAGGGTATGCCAATTTTCGTGGTCAACCAGCCGTTAAAGACTCCAACGGCAATACCTGTTGCAAGACCTGCAATAATCCCCGCAAATGGCCCAGCGAAGGAAACCGCCAATGCAACGGTCACACTGGCAAGGCCAGCGACAGCACCGACAGAGAGGTCAATTTCACCCGCTGACAATACGAATGTCATTGCGATCGCCATCACGGCGATCATCGCCGTCTGTCGGACAATGTTGAGCAGATTATTGGGGTTCAGAAACCCTCTATCATTCAGAGTCAGAGCGAATATTAGAAAAATCGCAATAAAGCCAATATATATAATATTTTGGCGCCAATCCCTCAGAAACGCGTGAAGCACACCAGGGAGTTGATTTGTGTCAGTATTGGGCATGGGAATCCTTTTGCCCTGCAGCGAGGGCTTCTTGAATAGAGATTTGTAGCCGCTGTTCGGCGGCCTGTAGGCGGTGTGCAATGTCGGTATTTTCCTCAGCTGGGTCGTCCAACGCGGCGCGCGGGAAGTCGGCATAGGTCCGTCCGTCCGCCATGACAACAATGCGGTCGCAGGCAGTCAGAAGTTCCGACAACTCGGAGGAAATCATCAGAATGGCTTTGCCACTCGCAGCCAGATCCCGCACCAGTTTGATGATTTCGGATTTCGAACCAATGTCGATTCCAGCTGTTGGTTCGTCAAGCACCAGTACGTCCGGGTCAACCGCCAACCATTTGCCGATGACCACCTTTTGCTGGTTGCCACCTGAAAGCGTACTAACAGCATGATCACGGCTTGCTGTTTTAATAGAAAGTCGCTCGATTTGGGCATCTGTAACTGCGCGTGCTTTGGCGGCGTTGACGAAGCCGGCACTTGTAAGGTTGTCCAGCCCAGCAAGTATTACATTGTCGGTTACGGAATGGGATGCGATGATGCCCTGCGTCGCCCGGGCTTCAGGTACAAGGACCACTCCCGCCGCGATGGCGTCACCGGGTCGGCGGAAGTTAACAGCACGGTCGTTGACGAGAATTTCGCCAGAAGCCACTGGGTCAATCCCAGCGATGAGTTTTGCGAGCGACGTACGGCCCGACCCAAGTAAGCCGGCCAACCCGACGACCTCGCCTTTGTGGATCGAAAGCGAGATATTATTCGGTTTGTTGCGCCCCGACACGTCTCGCAACTCCAGCCCGATATCGCCGCGGATAGCTTCACTTCGCACCACATCAGCAAGGCCGAGGGACCGCTTGCCAACGATATGTTCGATCATCGTATCTATGGGCAGATCGCCGATATCTGCTGTGATAACATGTTTACCATCGCGTAGTATCGTAGCTCGATCAGCAATGCGGGCGATTTCGTCCATACGGTGGCTTACGTATATTATCGCGACGCCCTGCTTCTTTAGTTTGCGCAAAAAAGTAAACAGCCGATCAACATCAGAAACCGCCAGGGCAGTGGATGGTTCATCAAGTACGAGAATGCGGGCGTTTTGAGAAATAGCCTTGACAATTTCCGTCAGTTGTTTTTGCCCCGCACCAAGATCACCAACGATGGCACTCGGATCGACATCCACTTCAAGCATTGCAAAGAGTTTGGCGGCATCGCGCTCCGCCTCACTATCGTCAATTAACCCACCCGACTTCGCTTCACGTGTCAAATAAACGTTTTGAGCAACGGTCAGCGTCGGGATCAGACTCATTTCTTGATAATTCATCGCGATACCGGCGGCACGTGACGCCTCGGGTGAGTGAGTTGTTAGCGGTACGCCCGCCACTTCGATGTAACCCGCGGACGGCGCATGCACGCCGTTGAGCACCTTCAAGATCGTTGACTTTCCGGCGCCGTTGCCGCCCAAAAGCGCATGAATTTCGCCGGCCAATACTTCAAAGCCGACGTTATCCAAGGCTTGGACGCCGCCAAATTTTTTGGAAATACCCTTCATACGGACCGCGACAGTTGACACTATATGTTTTCCCATAAGCCAGTCTTACCTGAACGGATCAAGGCCTCAGCCACTTGTTCGGTTAACAGCGCTTCTTCAAAGTTTGGTGATGGCTGAGTGCCATCCATGATAGCTTTGCAGAAATCATAACATTCGATGATCTTGGTCTCACTGTAACCTATTCCCAGCGCAGGGATTGGCCAAAGGCCTTCACCATACGGGTGGGCAGGTCCGGTATAGATAGTACGGAAGCCGCGCGCATCACCCGGATCATCTGCGAACATGACCTGTAATTCATCTCGTCGCTCGTAGTTAAACAAAATCGAGCCTTTCGTACCATGAATTTCCAGCGTGATGAAGTTGTTGCGACCCCACGCATTGCGACTGGCCTCTATACTACCAACAGCGCCTGATTTGAAGCGCACCATCGATATGACTTCATCATCGACATCCACTTCGGCTCGCTCAGCATCTGAAGATTTTTCGGATGCACCGAGTTTGTCGACACCGCCTTGCTGTATGGGACGGGTTTTGATGTAGGTCGAAGTGATCGCTTGCACGTTGTCGATGGGACCAACAAGATGGTGAGCCAAGTCAATAACATGGGTGCCGATATCTCCGATAGCGCCAGACCCTGCGATTTTTTTCTGAAAACGCCAGGATAGTGGACCATCGGGATCTGCGGACCAATCTTGCAGATAGGTGCCGCGGAAGTTGATGACATCGCCGATTCTGCCTTCATCAATGAATTTCTTGGCAAGAGCAACGGCGGGTGTGCGGCGATAGTTGAAGGCGACCATTGTAGTGCCATTTGAGGCCCGCGCGGCTTCCGCCATTGCAATAGATTCCTCAAGCGTACTGGCAAGCGGCTTTTCGCAAATTACGTGTTTGCCTGCTTTTAACGCTTCGATCGCGATTTCAGCGTGGGCGTCGTTCGGGGTGCAGATGTCGACGATGTCGATGTCTGAACGGTTGACGATCGCCTTCCAGTCAGTTGAGGCTTCGTCGAATCCGAACCGATCGCGCGCCTCTTGAGCCGCCAGGTCTGTTAGATCAACCACTACTTTGCGGTGAGGGATTGCGGGGGCTGGCCAAAAAAACATCGGCATAGCTGCATAGGCCATGGCGTGAGCCTTACCCATAAAACCACCACCAATTAGTGCTACGTTCAGTGTCTTAGTCATCGGAATGCTCCGTCAATAAAAAGTTTAAGATGGCCCTATGGCGGGAGAGCTACCGTAGGGCCGGTTCCTAGTCAGTTAGTCCATACTGTCTAGGATATTTTGCGTTGGCGCGGCGCGGTAAACTGTCTCCCAAGCCTCAAGCAAATTGTCTTTGTTGACCGGAAGTGCCGGAAGCGCGACAAACGCAGGAGCTTCTTTGCCCAACAGGCCGTATCCAGCAAGCATCGCTTCAGCTATACCTTGGTCAAAGGGACGTTGTGCACCCAGACCCTTAATGAAGCCGCCCTGCGCCATGTTGATCGCAACGTTTTCACCAAGGTCAATGGTGGTGATAACCAGATCGTCACGACCAGCAACACGCGCCGCCGAGATAACGCCTTCAGCCGGAACATCCCACACTGCCCAAATACCGTCGAGGTCATAATGCGAAATCAGCATAGCAGAGGCCGCTTTTTCGCCGTCGCCAGAGAAATCCGGTCCGCCGATACCTTGCTCTGCTACAATCTCAATGTTCGGGTAGTCCTCAGTGATTGTGGTTTTGAAAGCGTCATAGCGTTGACGTGTGACAAAGAAATCGGCGGCATGGAAAACCAGGCCAATCTGACCTCCATCTTCACCCAACGCTGCTGCCATTAAGTGAGCTGCAGCTACACCGTTGCCATAGTTGTCAGCTGAAACCACAGAAACGTAATCCACACCAGCTGTCATGCCCGGAGGAGTGTTCTCCATAAATACGATCTTCACACCAGCCGCCGCAGCCGCCATATAGGCAGCAGCTGTTGCCGATGGGTCTGTTGGGACAGAAACGATGATGTCGGGCTTCCGGGCCATTATTGTTTCAATATCTGCGACCTGCTTTTCCGGTTTAAAACCGGCGTCAGTAACAGCGATCACTTCGATTCCCAATTCACCGAACTGGAACTTGAGGCCTTCGATTTGTGCACGTGACCAGTCATTGCCGGCATAGTGCATCACGATGGCTGCTGTCGCGTTCATCGCCTTGATCTGATCGATTTCTGCAGCGCTCAGCTTCAAGTCGGTTGCAGGGCTCGGTTCTTCTCCGCTTGGGCCTTTGGACAGGACTGTTTCCTGCAGTGCGGCCAAAGCAGCGGATGGATCTGCTACAGCTGGTGCAGCGGATAGAGTCAGCGCCAGTGCGGCGGCGGCGGCGGCGGAACCCAAAATATTTCTACGTGCAATCATAATACTTCCTCTCAGCAGGTTGGGGCGAACCCCGGTTGGTTTTGGTCAGTTAGACTCGGTTTAAATAGTCAATACTGGCACGTGCGCCAGCAGCGGGGTCGTCCCAAGAATCTAGTTCAGTGCACACCCAGCCTGCGAAATTCGTTTCGCGCAAAGCGGCAATGATCCCGTCCATCGGCACATCACCGCGATCAAGCGGTGTGAATGCAAAGGGCTCTTTTTGAAACCCCTTGAGGTGAACATAGGAAATACGGTCAGCATGTTCCCGGATCATCTGCGCCGGATCACCACCAGCCGCAGCAAGATGTGCTGTGTCAGGGCAAAAATCAATTGACGTCAGACCGAAGATGCGACGCACCTCTTCGGGGCCCTCGACAATCGTAGACAGATGCGGGTGGTAATGAGCGGTAAGATTGCGATCCTCAGCCAATGACTTTACTCGATCAAGAGCTGCGCCCAATTTGTCATAGTCAGTATCGCGAACACCATCAAAACGCTTAGCGCCTCCACCGACCACCAAATGCGGGGCATCTAGTTCTGCAGCGCGATCAGCGGCGCGTGTAATGCGTGCTAATTCCTCCGGCAAGATGTCATCAAAAATAAAGTTAGCACCGGAATACGCTGCAACCAATGCCAGACCGTTATTCTTGAGCATGGTGCGAAAATCGGTGACACCGTAATCCAGCAGATTGCCGTCAAACAATTCAACACCAGTATATCCAGCGGCTGCGATTTCTGCGCAGGCCCGGTCCATATCTCCAAATGTACGATAACTGAGTTGCGTGATTGAGGTCACGCCCTCTGCATTCCCGCCAAGATTACCCCAGCAATTAGCTTGATACGCCAGCTTCCAGTCACTCATGTCGCACTACTCCATCGGTTGATAAAACCACCTTAAGCCGCATTTAGGCTGTAGTCAATATTTTTTATGCACAAGATTGCATTCTTTTGCTTTTTTAAGACATTAGTACAAGAACATTTTTTCCTCTGGATACACAAGCTTTAAAAAATCATCGATAGTCCAAAAACGAAGCATAAAACCCTGCATTCAACCCATATATCCGAACATTTTGCTATCAGATGGCTTTTTAGCACCCTTTTTCTAACTATTAGGCGCAACTATGATGTGAAGCTTTACAGGGTTTCTTAATGCTCGCCCCTCGCCTAAGATTATAAGCCAAACACATCACACCGAATCGAATACGATTACGAGCCAGCCCCAAGTAGCGGGCTTGGCCCATGCCATAATATGTAACTTCAGAAGCCCAAACACTCGCTCGACTGTGCAAGGTGTGCCTGAGGTCGGCCGGCATAAAAGCTGAGTAAGCCTCAGGACCTATCGTCGTTGGTCCCGAGCGGGTCTGGTTGACATGGCCCACGGCCACTGGCCAGTCGGCCGGTGCCAGAAAATAAGATCCGTGAGCAGCAGACGCGGGTGATCTTAGCGGTGGGTAATGAGCCTCAACATGCCAGTTTACCGCCCGTACGAAGCGGCATAACTATCGGTTCCTAAGGAGCTACCTTTTAATCGTGGATGACTCAGGCTGCAGCAGCTCGGCAGAAATGGCGCTTTAAACATAAACAAAGGTGGCCACGCTGCATTACGACGACGTTTGGCATGGATGTCACACAGTAGGTGTTCTATAACTTGCCAATCGATCATCTCATTTACATCATCCGATTTAGTCAGTGCTTCACGCCCAGACGTCAGGCTATTAGCTACACTCAGCTTAACTGCTTAAGGTTTTTCCATGCTATAACGTGTTCCTAGAGCGTTATTTTTGCAGGCTATTTTTACTCCAAACCGGTGATCCTTTGTACCAAAAAGACTTTAAATTGGTGTATTATTAATTATTGACGATATCGCAATGTGTCTTTGTATCTCTATATCTTTATATCTTTGTGCAAAGGTCTCTTTTCATACAAAAGAACGAACTTGTCCTGCAAATATGAGCAGAATATTGTTGTGATTATTCACCAGGGAGATACCCATTTTCGTGCACAAAGACAAATCAGCATCGAATAACCAAAGAGGAAAAGGACGGCCGCGCAACAGCGAAGTGGCTACAGCAAGCCTGGTTGCCGTGCTAAATCATGTGCGTTTGGGCCAAACTACGACCCGTCAGGATTTAGAACGCGTCAGCGAATATGGGCGCGCTATTATCGCCGACAGGCTTGCGATCCTTACAGAACTTGGTTTGGTTAATGAAAGTGAAACAGGCGTGGCCACAGGCGGTCGGGCGCCGCGCCGCGTCCAATTCACCAAGGATCGTGCGCGACTTGTTGTTGTCACACTCGACCAATCCGCCATCGGCGTCGGCCTTGCCGACCTCAGCGGTAAGCTATTGACGGAACATCACGAAGCAGCCAATATCACAGATCAGACCAAGACTGTGGCCCGTATCTACGCCTTGATTAATTGGCTAATGACGCGGCAGTCCGAAACTCCGGATTTGTGGGGGATTTCCATTTCCGTGCCCGGCCCAGTTCTCACCGACCCCAACGCCGCGTTTTTGCTCGAAACCCCCAACTTTCTTCCTAGTTGGGATAAGAGCGGTCTTGTCGAAGCACTGATGCAGCGATTTGATGCCCCTGTCTGGATGAATTCTAACGTTGATGCTATGACGATGGGGGAATTACATGGCGGCACTGGGATAGACCAACAAACCATGCTGTTTATCAAAGTCGGACAGCGAATTGGCGCCGGTCTGGTCAGTAATGGCCAACCCTACCGCGGGGCCGTTCGTGCCACTGGTCTGATTGGACAATTACCAGTGACATCTGGCGACACCACTGGAACACTCGATGCCATGGCTGGGGCGAACATGATCAAAGCGCGGGGTACCGAGGCCGCACAATCGGGGGAAAGCGCTTATCTGGCCGACTTACTTGTGCGTGGAACCGACATTACGGCGATTGAGGTTTGTCAGGCGGCACAGATGGGCGACGCCGTGAGCACAGAAATCATCGTGCAAAGCGGTCGAATCATTGGCGGTGTCGTAGCAACCCTTGCCAATATGCTGAACCCACAACTTATTGTCATCGCCGGGTCGATTGCACAGACGAATGACATCTTGCTCGCAAGCGTACGTGAAACTGTTTATGGTGCATCGCATCCGCTTGTCACACGAGATCTACGCATCCTGCGATCGCAAATGGGCAATTCCGCTGCCCTTTTGGGTGCGGCCGGCATCGCTGTTTCGGCGCTATTTGATCCGACGTTCTTGAAAGGCTGGATATTGTTGGGATCTCCAACCCGGCATCCAGACTTTTTACATGGTTTGGAAACTTTAGGCTCTATTACGCAGCAAGCCAACGACGGGGCCCAAGCCCCACCGGGCCGTTGAGGAGATTGGTATGAAAATAGTTGGACTTGGACCACACGGTGAAAGTGCTTCTCCGCCAGAGCGGGTTACCCTTTTACCACAGGACATAACTGCGGCATGTGCAAAAAAGTTACGCGTCGCCATTGTCATGCACACCTTAGAAAGCAACTGGGCCAGGCTTCTAGTGCAAGGGGTGATTGGGACATTGGGTGAATGCGGTGCGATCGTCATTGACGTTGTGGATTGCAACTTTTCTTCCGCAACGCAAATCGATGCCTTGGACCGTTTGCGTAAGGAATCGCCTGACGCTATTATTTCCCTTCCTGTCAACAATACGACCGTCACAGAGGCCCATCTTGCGATCTCAGAAGCGGGTATAAAACTCGTTTTGATTGACAATGTCCCCACTGGAATGCTTCCAGGCAAAGACTATGTCTCGCTTGTTTCAGCTGACAACTTTGGCTTGGGCAGAATTGCAGCCGAACTTCTGTCTGACCACTTACCGCAGGGCGCTGCTGCCGGGGTGCTCGCCTATGATGCAGATTTCTTTGCCACAAATGAACGTGAAATCGCTTTTAGTCGTTGGATGGAGGTCAACCGCCCTGACGTCGCGGTGAAAACAGCGAGATTTTCAACCATTGGTGACGCCGGACATGAAGCTGCCCAACTCATAAATGACCACTCGGAAATTGCAGGACTGTTCGTCGTCTGGGATAGTCCCTGCATTGACGTCGTCAGGGCAGTTTCAAAACGAAACCCGATTCCGCCCATTACAACGGTGGATCTTGGGCACGAGGTGGCAGAAAGCCTTGCAAAAGGGGGGCCTGTGATTGGGGTGGCAGGCCAGCGTCCCTTTCAGCAAGGTGAAGCCGTCGCCCGCACTACAATCACGACGTTGCTTGATCGCAATTGCCCAGATTGGGTTGCCCTGCCTGGCTTAATCGTCTCTCGATCAAATGTCATTGAAAGTTATCAGACCATCTGGCGCAAGCCTATGTCTCGCGAAATTTTGATCGAGCTCAACCTTTTAAAATCAAAATGAGTTTAGTGGTCTTTGTCCCAGAACCTGGGCCTGAGTGGAATCTTATAAGCTTGCGAATAACAAAGCACACCGGTTACTGACCGCTCAGGACCAGATCAACCTAGTTCTCCGCCCTCGTGCACTTGTTCCTCAAGTAAGCGGTTTAGGAGACCTTTCAATAATTATCGATGGAAGGGCAATTGAGCAAACCAAATTGCTGTTGGTCAATTGGGACAGCAGGCGGGCGATACAAGTGGATCATTTTATCGGTAAACAACCGAGATCCCTGCTCGCTGGTCACTGGTCGACCTAGGGCTTGTGAACCTAAACAGTAGAGGCGTCGGAAAAATATCTACACTTTCTTACCTGTCGGGCAATGGAGACGTTTGCCAACATCAACTATGATAGTAAATATGAGTACATGCCCCCCCCCGCCCCGTTTAATCGAAAAGGTTTTTGAAATTCATGTTAAGTGCAACGTCAAAGGCTTCGGTAATCGCCTTATTGAAATTATTCTGTGTCTTCTTTACTGTCGCACTCTTAGGCGCGCAGGAGAACGTTGAGCCGGTAAAATCTGCAATTAAAAAAATTGATGCAAATATCGTTTTCATGCGCCATGCCATTGCCCCGGGTTTTGGTGACCCCATAGACTTCAAGATTGGTGACTGCTCCACTCAACGCAACCTAGACCAGGCCGGCCAACTGCAGGCACAACGTATTGGTGAATACATGCTGACAAATGGCCTTGACTTTGATGAGGTATTATCGAGTGAGTGGTGCAGATGTGGTGAAACTGCAAGATTGCTGGATCTAGGGGAATGGCAAGCATTTTCGGGCCTGAACTCATTTTTTCAAAGCCATGCTGATAAACAAGAAACGCTCACAAAACTAGAGAGCTATTTAGCCGACAACAATCATGGCCTTAGCTTGTTAGTGACCCATCAAGTAGTCATACGGGCTATCACCGGCCACAGTGTCGAAAGTGGTGGCTTGGTTGCATACAACTCTACTACCGGACAGGCAGTGCCTGTTAGGGTGGACTATATTGGCAAATAAACTCAAAATTCCGGTATTAGAGAGTCTTTTTTTTCGTATCCTGTAA
>NZ_CEYAVF010000050.1:0-10608 GCF_982785585.1 Reinekea sp.
AGAAATAGTTGTTAAGGTCCGTACACACCCAGAAGTACTCGATTACGCTCGGCCCCTCATTCTCAGGTTGCCATACCACGGCTTTGCTGATAAAGCGCGTATTGCCTTTAATAAGATACCGGGCGTATTACTTGAACGTATCGAGCAGCTTGTTGGCATTGGGCTTATTCGGGATGAGTCGACTCACTATCGGATCACCAAGGCTGGGTGGTATAACTACGTAAATATGATGTATTTCCTGATGACTCAAACTGAACGGCAGTGCCTTGATAATATTGTGGCCACCCAGTTAGAGACGCCGGACCGTTTTATTTCGACGCGGGAAGTTGTCTATGGGGATGAATATTTCACCTAGTATTATATTAAGACCCGTAGTCATGAGTTTATTTAGTGGGTTGCTTGTTAGGCGATTTTAGGCGTGAAATAAATAACCTGAAGGATGGCCCTAAATGAAAAAAAGAGATGTTAATAAGTATCTCTTAATAGCCGCCCACGGCCTCGCTAAGATGGGCAATAGCTTACAAGATGTTGTATTTATCCTGTTAATTGTTGGTCTGTTGAAAGGTAATGAATTTCAAATGGGCTTGGTTATTACTATTCAGTTTATTCCCTATCTTTTTCTCGGCTACCTGGGTGGTGTGGTGGCAGACCGGTATAACAGGAAAACGAATATGCTGATAGCGGATGCTATTCGGTTTTCTTTGGCGCTTGCCTTAACATACCTGGTTTTCTTTAATCGAGAAAGTGTTGCACTGTTGGCTTGTATCGCTTTCTTGTCGACAACCTGTAGGTGTTTCTATCAACCCGCTCAACAAGCCATGTTGCCAGAACTGGTAAAGAAAGCAGATCTTACGAAATATAACAGTAGATTCCAAGTCTCAGAGAATTTGGGTGTTATTGCTGGGCCACTCATAGCGGGCGTAATTGTCACAGTAGGCGAGTACTGGCAAGCCTTCTTATTCGACTCAATGACCTATCTCGTTTCCTTAATGCTGGTTTTTCTAATTAACTATTATCCTCTGGGCAAGAATGGTCGAATCAGCGATTCCAATGAAATTAGGTTTAATATTTTCAGGTACCTGAATGGTCGAAGGAAGCTTTTTGACACCGTGTATTGTTCCGCAGCCTCTATTCTTGCAATTTCAGCAATTATTCGTCTTGTTATTCCGTTGTACATAACGGTGGATATGAACCGGCCGCCTGAACTTGTGGCCTGGACCTTAGGTTTGATCGCTGCGGGAACCCTATTTGGCGCCTACCTGTTCGGGAAAGTCGAAACCACACTGAATACGCCCACGGTCTATTGGTTGGTTTACGGCCTATGTATATCAATGTTGTTTGTGTCGAATAATCTCTTTTGGCTGTTAGGATGGGCCTTCGTTTTAGGTGTTTCAGGTGCGTTTGTGGATGTCGCGCTAATTTGCAGCATTCAAAAGAATACCGAAGGAAAATACATGGGTAAGGTTTTTAGCTATTTCTCTACTCTCGCCAATACCGGTGAAGCGCTTTCCGGATTGCTTATCGGTGCTATTTTGATGCTAGTCAGTGCCAAATATGCAGGCGTCCTACTTGGTTTTATCTGCGCTTGCATAGCCTTCGGCTTTATAATTGTTCGTTTGTTAGAACGAAAAAGTCACAGTACTTGGCCCGTTGAAAGGGGAAAATATATGTCTTAGATAGACTGTATTGGCGTTTTTAACGGAAAGCATAATACTATTGTCACGATAAGGAGGCGGTACATGTTATTAAAAAATGACTCCGATTTCTCTGTAAAGGACTATTTTCAAACGGTCGATGGCGTGGAGTTTGCTGGCACTCATATTATACTCGATGTGTGGGGCGCTAAAAAATTAACTGACAGTGGCTTTATGGAGGCCGTGTTTAATAACTGCATTTGTTCAAGTGATGCAACACTTTTGCACATGCACGTTCATTGCTTCGAGTCCAGTGGTGGTATTTCAGGGGTGGCAGTTCTGGCGGAATCACACATTTCGGTACATACATGGCCAGAGCGAGATTATGCTGCCTTTGATATTTTTATGTGTGGTAAGTCTAGGCCCGAGGAATCGGTAAAGGTCATTATTGATGCGTTTTGTCCCTCACACCATTCGCTTACCACAATGCGCCGCGGCATTGTCGAGACGGGGGCTGTGAATGATTGCTCAATTTGGCAATATGCACATAATCGGTAAACGATTTATTCAGACACAAGGATGAGGCGAGGCGGTAATCTTTTCTCTTAGATCGGAGCTTAGATCGGAGCTTTCATAGGGAGGGTGTTACAGAGGATAAGGGCCCCGTCAGGAGCATTGGCGGGGTTCAAGGGCCGTTTAAGATGGCCGAACCTTCGCTAGGCTTGGCAACATCGACCCTATTAGGCCGATGTCCAACGCTCAAACAGGCGGTGCCTATTTTGCCTTTGCTTCTTGCTCGGCGGCGAGGAACTGCTTGTACAAGCCATCCGCTTCCTCGCTGAGCATGGAGTAGCTGCGAATATCGCCGCCTCGTTGGGCTTCCATGGCCTCTTGAAGTTTGGCTTCGTACTGCTTCTTGAGTTTTTTCGTTGGGTCAGACTTGAACATAGAAAACATAGGTCATTTCTTCTTAAGGTTTAAAGAGGTTACGTACGGACCCCCGGGTTAGATCGCTCAGCGAGTTTGGCCGGGGCTCAAACCTTGGCATCTATCCGGTAGCAATAACCGCCTGCCCGGTAGCCACAATCGCCTGCCCGGTAGCCACAAACCCTACCAGGGTATGGTTTTGCCTTGCCAATCGAGGAAGCTGGCTGTGCCATCGACTGGCGTGTCGGCCACGATGCTTAATAGCTGCTCGGCGACAAATTCACTGGTAAAGAGCTTACCGTCCGGTACGCTGCGCTGAAACGGCTTCGACAGGGGTGTATCCGTGGTGCCGGGGTGAAAAGAGATCAGTTTGATGTTTTTTGCCCGACGCGCGAGTTCCACCGCAGCCGACTTGAGCAGCATATTCATCGCAGCCTTGGAGGCGCGATAGCTGTACCAGCCACCAATTGCATTGTCGGCTATGCTGCCGACTCGGGCGCTAAAGACCACCACCTTGCACTTCTGGCGGCCCGTTAGGATCGGCATTAAAGATTTTAACCAGAGCATCGGGGTGATCGTGTTGGCGCTGACAATTTCAGTGAAGGACGCGGCGGAGAAGTCCTCCAAGCGCTTTTCTGGCTGGCAGTTGTCGTTGTGCAAGACCCCATGGCAGATAAAAACCCGGGCAATGTCCGATTCGGTCGCGCGCTGTATGCGGGCCACCGCGAGACCGATTTCAGCCTCTTGATAGTCGCTTACTCGAACCAGTTTGGCGTGCTCAAACTCGGCGCTTTGGTAGTAGCTCACATCGCGGCTGACCAAAACCAGTTCTGCGTCCGGGTCGGCAATAACTTGCGCGGCCAAGGCCTTGGCTATCGCGCTGCTAGCCCCGATGATTAGAGTGGTTTGTTTGTTCATAACAGGTTCCTTGGTCACACACGGCCAGACCGAGGCCAAAGCGCGTAAATAAAAAATGGGAAATAGGGCGGCGGTATTTGGCCAGGAGCAGATAGACGAGATGGGCCAGTGGCCGAATGATGGGCCAGCGCAGTGGGGCTACTAGGGTTCCTCGACCGACCAGCGTCCAGGCCCTATGGGTGACATCCATCGCCCTCAGAGGCTTACCCTGATATTCGCCGTAAAGGATCTTAAGCGCTTGAGCCCGATCGACATGCGGAAATTGCTGTTCAAAGTCCTCCTGGTGTAAATCCACCAAGATGATTAAGCCTGCTGTGTCCTGATCCTTTAGCTTCTGCATTTCCAGATTGCATAAGGGGCACTGGGCGTCGTAAAAGATGGTCAAACTACTGCGAGTCACGCTGCGTTTCTCCTCGAGAACGGGCCTCTATCGGTCGACCTAAGGCTGATGGCTTGGTTAAATGAATACCAGTCGGCAAGGCTAGGCCAATTGCCAGAAGCCTTTCGATTTGTTGGGTATTAATACGCAGGGGCGGGGAGAAGGGATCTAATCGAGTTCGAATGAATCAGCGCAGCAGCCTGAGCTGCCGCGATAGGGTGTTCTCTGCGCCTGTTGTTAGGCTATTTGGGGTCTCTGCGGTGGCGCGACTGCCACAATACTTCAGCATCGCCTTGCTCTTGCACCAATAGGCGTGCCAAGACAAAGAGATAGTCCGATAAGCGGTTGAGGTAGGTTTGCGCCAGGGTATGGGGCTTGTCCTCGGCGCGGTTGAAGGTCACCACGGTGCGTTCCACCCGTCGGCATAGGGCCCGTGCCATATGGCAGCGCGCGGCCGCTTCGTTACCGCCGGGTAAGATAAAGTTAGTCAGCGGTGGCAGCTCGGCGTTATCGCGGTCGATTAAGGCTTCCAGCTGGTCGATAATGGCACCGTCGAGCAGGCTGTAGTCGGGCATGGCCAACTCGCCGCCTAGGTCGAACAGGTCGTGTTGAATTTGGCGCAGTTCGTCACGATGCGTGGAGGTCGGCGCCACACTCTCAATAAAGAAACCCAGGGTGCTGTTGAGCTCGTCTATATCGCCAATGGCCTGAATCCTTAGGCTGTCCTTGGCGATGCGTTCATTGATGCCCAAGCCGGTCGTGCCGTTGTCGCCGGTTTTGGTGTAGATCTTTGTCAGTCGGTAACCCAATTGCTTATGCCTCGATATAGAGTGGTAGGGTGATCTCGAAACGACAGCCATGGCCGAATTCCGATTCCACCTGCATTTGCCCGTTATGGTGTGAGCAAACAATGAAATAGCTGACGGACAGACCCAAGCCAGTGCCTGCGCCAACTTCTTTGGTGGTAAAAAATGGCTCAAATATTTTCTTGCGCGTTTGCGCGCTCATGCCGATGCCGTTGTCGACAACGCTGATAATACATTGGTTATCTAAGACGTATTGATGAATATGGATTATACCCTCATCAATATCGTTCAGACTCAGCATGCGCTCTTTGATGGCGAATACCGCATTTTTGATCAGATTGAGTAAGACCTGCTCCAGTTCACTAAATACTCCGGCAACCAGAGCCTGGGGTGCGGCAAAGTCTTGGTCGAAATTGAGGTCGAAATTGTCTTTGAAATCGCTCAGGCGATCGTCGGTTATGGCAATGTTAATAGCCTTTTCGAGTACATCGACAATCAAGCAGGGTTGCATATTCACGCCACTTTCACGGCTAAACTGCAGCATATTGGTGACCAGGTTCGAGGCCCGAATACCCGACTGAGAAATATTATCCAAGAATGCGTGTATTTTGCGTTCGGTGAGATAATGGTTCAGATGGTCCAGTTCAATACCGCTTTTCTCGGCCTGGAGCTGATTGATGGCCAGGTCGGGCGCGATGCGCCGCTTGATATTCTGTACATTCTGCACGATGGCGCTGATCGGGTTATTGATTTCATGCGCCATGCCCGCCGCCATGCCGCCCAATGACATAACCTTTTCGGACTGAATAATGGCTTCTTCCATCAGGAACTTATCGGTAATGTCATCGATCCGAATCACCGCGCTCGGTGCATCGGTGTCTTTGAGCGGGTAGACGATGATATCAAAGTGGCGGATCTGGTGATGAACCGTTTGTTCGATATTGTGCAAGGTGCGTGATACGTTCTGATGCCAAACCTGTTCGATCCACTCAATATGCTGGGCGATCATCGGAAAGGCGTCTTGAACCTTACTACCGATCGCCTTGGTGCTGTCGGTGCCGCTCAGGTCGGAGGCTTCGCAGTTCCATTGGGTGACATTAAATTGTTGATCAATGGTGATCAGCACCGATGGCATCGAGTCGATAATGGAGGTCAAAAACTGCTGAAACTCGGTCAGCTTGGCCTCGATGCGCTTGCGCACCTGGACCTCAATTTCCAGCTGCTTATTGGTGGCCAGGGTGACATTGGCATAGTCATCGGCCTGTTCGAGCGCAATCGCGACCCGATCTCGCTCGGAGACAATCATTTCTTTACGCAGTTGTATCTGGTCGAGCATCTCATTAAAGGCATCGACTAAATCGCCTACCTCGTCATTCTGCATTTTTTCGGCGCGAATCAATGAATTGCCGCCATCGGCCAGCTTCTGGGTGATCTGCATCAGATGTTTGAGCGGGCGGAGCACGTAGCGGTAAAAAAATAGGTGCAGGATTAAAAACACCAGGCTGATCAGTGTTAATGAAACCATTAAGCGGGTTAACAGGCTAAAGTCGGTTACCTCATCGAAAAGCACCAGAAAACCGATCAACGCCAATGTGGCGGCGGCATAGCCAAAAAAGAGGCGTTGGCTGAGAGACCTGAACTGAAGCATGCGCAGTTGGATGCACTTCTAGGAAGCTAAAAGAAGCAATAAGACTGTCAGGATTTACCAGCTTGTGCAATTTGTTTATGCCACTTTGCTAAAAAGGGTGTCGCCAGCCCGAAGCCATGCGCCTGGTGCAACAAAAAGCCGGTAATGTAGTCGATTTCCGTTGGCCGACCGGTTCGGACATCCTCGGCCATCGAGGAGCGATTTTCCGCCGTGAGCGTGGCAACTTTCTGTATCAGCTGGTGCGGGTTGGCAATGGCTGGCAGCTTCAGATGTTGCATCAGCTGGCCTATTTCGCCACAGAGGCCGTCAATCTCGGCAGCAAATGCGGGTTCTAAGAGTTGGCCGTTACGAATCTGGTGGGCCGCAGTAATAGGGTTGATTACCGCATTGATTAGTATTTTTTGCCACAGTAACGGCTCAACCTGCTCCGTAACGATCGGATTCAACGGCCCATGCCAAGTGGCCAGGCGCGCCAGCATAGCCGCAGCGGGGCTCCGTGCCGATGAGCTAGGCGGTAAGCCCAGGTGGCTGGTGCCGTAACCGGTTTGTTGAAAGGTGTACGGGTCCAGTTTGAGCGCACCACAGGTAGTGGTGCCCCAGATCAGGCGGCCGGGGAACTGCTTTGCCAGCTGCTGCTGCGGACCCATGCCATTATGCAACAAGATCGCGACGGCATTGGGGTAGCGATTCAGCAGTACCTCTGCAGTGGCTTGCGCCTGATAAGCCTTACAACAGATCCAGATCAGCTCGACGGTGTCCTCTGCTGCACTCAAGGGTTGCCAGAGCAACGGCACGGACGTCGGGGTGCGCCGGCATTCAGTCGCCAAGCTTAGCTTTGGCCGATGGGCATAGGCCCAGACCGGGCCATAGAGTTGGGCTTGGGCGCAGGCGAGGGCGCCAATGGCACCCGGGCCCGCGATCAGAGAGCAGATTGCCGGCATAGACTGGTCAGATTCATGAAGTATGGCTCAGTCTAACCCAGCCTGATCTTGGATCAAGCCTCTTTGTCGTCCGGCGCCCAAAGGTGCACCGACTGACCATCGGCCATCTGTTCCAGATGCTCCAAGGCCGCGCTGATCACTTCGGACGCTGTTTGAGTGGCCTTGGCATTGGCATCGATCACCTCATAGTGCAGGGTGCCGGTCAGTGAGGCAAAGCCCATGGAGGTCGAATAGGCCCGAATCAGCAGGGCTTCTTGCACCCGGCGCACCAATTTGTGCGTGGTGAAATTGGATTCGTTGCCATAGAGCGATAGCGCTAAGGTGTTATCGTTGATCCGGGCGATATCATCCATTGGCCGGGCGGTATCGCGCAAGCGATCGCCGGCAGCCTTAAGCAACTGGTTCTTAAAGGACTCATCGTGCAGCGCGCTCATGTGCGCCAAATTATCGAAACGGCACAGCAGTAAGCCGATATGGCCGTTACGCCCCTTGTGCTGCTTTAAATAGCGGGACAGCTGCTGCTCCATAAAGACTTGGTTGCCTATCCCCGTGGCCGGATCAACCTGATTGAGCAGGGTGAGGGCACGAAACTGTTCTTTCAGGGCCAGCTCGCGCTGCAAGAGCGAGTTTTGAAAGCGGGAAATGCGCTGAGCGGCGTGCACACGGGGCAGTAGATGGGTCTTCATGGAGGTTTTGCCGACGAAGTCATCCACCCCTTGGGCGAAGGCCTGTTTCAAATCCTCATTTTCTTCCTTGGCTGTGAGCAAGACTATATAGGTGAACACGTTTTTACGCCGATTGAGTTCCCGCACCAGTTGGGTCAGTTCTAAACCGTCCATGCCGGGCATCAACCAATCGGCGAGCAAAACATCGGCATTGCGCTGCTTTAACATGGCTAAGGCGTCAATGGCGGTGTCGGCGACCCGGATGTCGGTAAAACCATCGAGTTGCAGTAGCTTGCGCACCACCGCACTGCTGAACTTGGTGTCGTCTACTATCATGATAGAGCTTGAGCTTGCTGGCATGTCCCTGTTTTTCCTGTGTTGCATCCATTGATATTAGAGTATAGAAGCTCATTATAAAGGGTGACATTTACTAATCTGTCAGAAAGACTTATTTTTGTCGAGAGCGTGAGGGGGTCCAATTTCAGATCTTCGGTTTGGCGTCTTGTCGAACGGAATTCGACTTTCGTCGTACATTTCTTCTTGGCCAGGTGGGCCGCCGGGTAGCAGGCCGTAGCCCGCCAGCCCACGAGTTACCTCACTGAGAGGTTAATTTAGCCGATAACAGAAAGAAATATTTTGCGGCCTATTGAAATGATGGCTTCTGCCCCAAATCTATGGGCTGCGGTTAAACAAACATACTAGTAAGTAAGTGTTTTAGAGTGGTTTACTTATTTAACTTGTTAATAACAATACTCCCAACTTTATTAGGAGACTGATCCATGAAAATCCGTCCTTTGCATGATCGCGTCGTAGTACGCCGCAAAGAAGAAGAAACGACCACCGCTGGTGGTATTCTGTTGCCTGGTTCTGCGAAAGAAAAACCTTCGCAGGGTGAAATTCTTGCTGTTGGTAATGGTCGTATCCTCGACAATGGCGAAGTTCGTCCCGTTGACCTTAAAGTCGGCGACACCGTTTTGTTCGGTCAATATTCCGGCAGCACCGTTAAAGTTGATGGTGAAGAGCTGTTGATTATGAGCGAAGGCGACGTTTTCGGCGTTATCGCTTAATTAAACCGAATCAAACAAATTAGGAAGGTAAGGAATTATGGCTGCTAAAGAAGTAGTTTTTGGTCTCTCCGCACGAGACAAGATGCAAAAAGGTGTGAATCTGTTGGCTGACGCGGTCAAGGTAACATTGGGGCCTAAGGGTCGTAATGTTGTATTGGCAAAATCTTATGGTGCACCCCTGGTGACCAAAGATGGCGTAACCGTTGCCAAAGAAATTGAATTGGAAGACGCGTTCGAAAATATGGGCGCTCAGATGGTTAAAGAAGTTGCCTCTAAAGCGAATGACGAAGCGGGTGACGGTACGACTACTGCCACCGTGTTGGCCCAAGCCTTTGTAAACGAAGGCCTGAAGTCAGTTGCTGCCGGCATGAACCCAATGGATCTGAAGCGCGGTATCGACAAAGCAGCTGCGGCCGTAGTGATCGAGTTGGCCAAGCTGTCTACTCCTTGTACTGATGCCAAGTCTATTGCTCAGGTCGGTACTATTTCAGCGAACTCCGATGCCACCATCGGTCAGCTGATTGCCGATGCCATGGAGCGTGTTGGTAAAGAAGGCGTTATCACCGTTGAAGAAGGCAGTGGTTTCATCGACGAGCTTGAAGTTGTTGAAGGTATGCAGTTCGATCGCGGTTACCTGTCACCGTACTTCGTGACCAACCATGAGAACATGACTGCTGAACAGGAAAGCCCTTACATCCTGTTAGTCGACAAGAAGATCTCCAATATTCGTGATCTGATCCCAATCTTGGAAATGGTTGCCAAGTCAGGCCATCCCTTGACTATTATTGCCGAAGACATCGAAGGCGAAGCCTTAGCGACCTTGGTGGTCAACAACATGCGCGGTACCGTTAAGGTAGCAGCGACGAAAGCACCGGGTTTCGGTGACCGTCGTAAAGCCATGTTGCAAGATCTGGCGGTATTGACTGGCGCCACCGTGATTTCAGAAGAAGTTGGTTTGAGCCTTGAAACCGCTACCCTGGAACACCTGGGTTCTGCTAAGCGCGTAACCTCTACTAAAGAAATCACCGTTGTTGTTGATGGTGCCGGCAACCAGGCCGACATCAAGGCGCGTGTTGAGCAGATCCGTGCTGAGATTGAGCAATCAACTTCAGATTACGACAAAGAGAAGTTGCAAGAACGTGTTGCCAAATTGGCTGGTGGCGTTGCCGTACTGAAAGTCGGTGCTGCGTCTGAAGTCGAAATGAAAGAGAAGAAGTCACGCGTTGACGATGCTCTGCATGCAACCCGTGCAGCAGTTGAAGAAGGCGTTGTTGCTGGTGGCGGTGTTGCACTGGTCCGCGCGATGGCCAACATTATCGGCCTTAAGGGCGATAACGAAGACCAAAACGTCGGTATTGCTTTGGCGTTACGCGCCATGGAAGCTCCGTTACGTCAAATCGTTCGCAATGCCGGTGGCGAAGCCTCCGTGGTATTGAACGAAGTGAAGAAAGGCAAGGGCAACTTCGGATACAACGCCGCTACGGGCGACTATCTGGATATGATCGAAGCCGGCATCATTGACCCAACTAAGGTAACCCGTACTGCATTGCAAGCGGCTGCCTCGGTTGCAGGTCTGATGATCACGACTGAAGCCATGATCGCTGACAAGCCTGCCGATTCTGC
>NZ_CEYAVF010000051.1:0-10168 GCF_982785585.1 Reinekea sp.
AAATAATCCCGTGCGGTGACGTAGATGAGCACCTGAGTGACATCGGCCATGGTCAATTCAGCGGCTTCGATCGTGTGTTTGAAATTTTCCATCGTTTGACGCGCCTGAGCTTCAATGCCCCCTGCGACTACCTTGCCCTCGGAATCGATCGGTATCTGTGCAGTCGATAATTGGCCATTGGCGATAACAGCCCATTCCAGCGGTGCCTTGGAGGCAAATAACTGGGTTTTGACAGCTTTTTTCATGTGTATTTCCTATTGATAGCTGAGCTCGAACCCTAAGGGTTAAAGTCGCCGTAAAAAAAAGGAGCCGCATTGTTGGGCTCCTGTTCTGTTAAATGACCGGTCTAAACGACCGAGATTAAACCCGGTCTTTTATCGGCTAGAGAGAAGGCCTTATAGGCCTTGGTCATCGGCCATTTTTCGAGCAATCATGGGCGCAGTCCACAGTGACGGCAATAATACCAATGAGACCGGTACTGCGGTGACGACGATGAAGGATTGCAGGGCTGAAATACCGCCGGCACCGATAGAGATCAACAGTGCTGCGACCAAGCCCATCATCACGCCCCAGAAAACTCGCACGAATGGGTGAGGATGATCGTTACCGGTCATCACCATCGATACGGAGTAGGTCATTGAGTCACCTGTGGTGGCGACAAAGATGGTGGTCAGAATCAGGAACAGTACCGAAATAACGAAGCCCATTGGCAGCTGTTCGGTAATGGCCAATAGGGCCGCAGGCATATTAAAACCGGTAAAGGGTTCCGATATAACACCCGGATTGGCCAATTCAAAGGCCAAACCAGAACCGCCCACAATAGTGAACCAGAAGCAGGTGATGACCGGTGCTACGACCGATATGAGTAAGACCATCTCACGGATCGTTCGGCCTCGAGAGATACGCGCTACAAACATCGCCATCAATGGACCATAGCCCAGGAACCAGCCCCAGAAAAACACAGTCCACCAGTCCAGCCAGCCTGGGCTTGCACGGAAAGTGGCCATCGGTATGAACTTGTCTAGATAAATACCAAAGCCTTGGATGAAGCTGTCAATAATAAAGGCGGTTGGGCCGAAAAAGAGGATGAAAGCCATCAGAGCTACGGCAAGAATCACGTTAAATCGGCTGAGTATCTGGATACCCTTGGTTACGCCACTAACGGCCGATAGAGTATAGATAACAACCAGTCCGACTAGAATCGTAACCTGAGTGATATAGGTATTTGGGATGCCGAATAGTTTTTCCAGACCGAAGCCGATCTGCAGGCCGAGAAAACCAATCGGGCCGACGGTACCGGCGACAACGGCCAATACGCAGCAAGAATCCACTATGGTTCCAAGCGGGCCGGTCATCACTCGATCACCGAACACCGGATAGAGGAGTGTACGCGGCTTGAGCGGTAAGCCCTTTTCATAATGCAGGTACATGAAAACGATGCCGGTTAGGCTGCCAAGGATGGCCCAAGCCAAGAAGCCCCAATGCATAAAGCTTTGCGCCAGAGCATTGTAGGCCGCTTGCGCGGTTCCGGTTTCATTGCCCGCTATATCCGAAAACAATGGCGGCGGAGAGGTGAAGTGCGCCAAAGGCTCGGCTGCGGCCCAGAATACACCACCGCCAGCAAGCAGGGTGCACATGATGATGGAGATCCATTTGAAGGTCGAAATCTCAGGCGTCTTGAGACCGCCCAGCACAACGCCGCCGGTGCGGCTGACGGCGAGAAAAATACCAATAACAAATGTCAGTAATAGCAACACCTGCCAATAGGCACCGAACAGCTTAGTTGAAGCGGCAAAGCTGGTATTAACCCAATTGGACATCATATCGATATCATAAAGAGTTAAAAGAGCAAACAGCACTAACGCACCGCCACTGATCAGGAATACTGGCATATCGACATCTGCCAGCCATTTTTTGTTCTGCATCGTTGCCTCGGCGTTAGCCGCGGAATTACTGTCCATAATAACCACCTTATGATTCTTATTATTTATAGGTTTTAAGCTACGTCGTTGAAGTTGCAGCGCCTATTGACGCCACCCCATCGGTCTTACTTTTTACGTTGGAAATAAGTTGCGTCTTATGTTGCCTTGAGCCCATCATCGAGCAGGTTTAACCAGTTTTGGCCCATGATTTTTGTAACCTCTGGGGGGCTAAATCCTCGTGCCAGCAAGCCGTTGGTGATGTTGGGGAAATCCCGGCTGTCGCGAAACCACGCCAATGGTTTGGGCCAGTCGGCATTGGCCTTAGAACCTTCGCCGTAATCGGTATCCTTTGACCAACGGCCGTTGCGCATCCACTCTAGGACTGAATGCGGTTGCTCCTGGCACAGATCGGTGCCAATGCCAATATGGTCAACGCCCATCAACTCTGCTGTATCGGCCACCATCTCGCAGAACTCGTTCAGCGTGCAATCAGAGCCGTTTTTTAGGTGAAACGGATAGAGACTGAAGCCGAGCAAGCCGCCGGAGGCACCCAGTGCCTTAAGGACTCGGTCTGACTTATTACGTTTGGCCATATGAAAGGTGTTCGGATTGGCGTGAGAGATGACGATGGGGCGCTCGGAAATTTCAATCGCCTCTAGGGTACTGCGTTCAGCGCTGTGACTCATGTCCACAATCATGCCGACTCGGTTCATCTCCTTAATCACCTGCCGGCCAAAACGGGTCACGCCGCTGTCTTCGGCTTCATAACAGCCGCAGGCCAATAGGCTCTGGTTGTTATAGGTCAGCTGCATGATCATGAGGTTTAATTCGCGCATGACCTCAACCATCCCGATGTCGTCTTCAATCGGAGAACAGTTCTGCGCACCGAACATGATCCCGACCTTGCCCAACTGCTTAGCAAGGCGGATATCGGCAGCACTTTTTACCGGCATTATTAGATCACTGCTCTGCTCGAAATGCCGATTCCATTCGGCAATTCGCAACAGGGTTTCACGAATCTGTTCATGGTACACAATGGTCGCATGGACCATGGTGACCCCACCTTGATGGAGTTGTTCAAAGATCGTTCGGTCCCAATTGGAGTATTGCAGGCCGTCAATGACAATTAGATCAGAATGCATAGTGAGCAGGTCCTTTACGCACGGATATAGGTGGTTTTGACCACGGTGTAAAACTCTTTGGCATAGGAACCCTGTTCGCGTGGACCAAAGCTAGAATCTTTACGACCGCCGAATGGAACGTGGTAGTCGGTACCCGCCGTCGGCAGATTTACCATCACACAGCCGGTTTTGGCCTGGCGTTTGAAATCGGTCGCATACTTGAGTGACTCAGTACAGATGCCGCCAGTAAGGCCAAAATTCGTGTCATTCAAGGTGGCTAAGGCTTGCTCATAATCCTTGACCTTGATGACGCAAGCGATCGGCGCAAAGGCTTCTTCCCGATTGATCGTCATCGCGTTGGTTGTCTCGGTAAACAATGCTGGCTGCAGGTAATAGCCATCTGTATCTTCGGTTAACACGTTGCCGCCGAAGGCCAGCGTGCCGCCTTCATCTTTGGCCAGTTGCAGATACCTTAGGTTCTGTTCCATTTGACGGGCATCGCCAACGGCACCTATATGTACGCCTTCCTTTAAAGGATGACCGACCACCAACTTCTTCATGCGCTCAATCACGGCCGCCACAAATCGATCGTGGATGCCTTCGGTGACAATTAGGCGCGACGATGCGGTGCATTTTTGTCCCGTACCGCCATAAGCACCCCCCACTGCACATTCAACAGCATTATCGAGATCCGCGTCATCCAATACGATTAGGGCGTTTTTACTGCCCATTTCCAGCTGACACTTGACCAGGTTCATGGCCGTCGCCACAGCCACTTTGCGGCCCGTTTCGAGCGAACCGGTGAAGGTCAATGCGTTAATGCCACGTGAATTTATCAAGACATCACCGACTTCCGCGCCGGGGCCCATGACCAGGTTAAAAGTACCTGCTGGCAGGCCCTGGCGAGAGATGATTTCGGTCAGTGACCAAGCGCTTGCGGTCACCTGATTCGCCGGCTTAAAGACCACCGCGTTGCCAAAGGCTAGGGCGGGAGCGATCTTCCAAGCGGCGGTGGCCGTTGGGAAATTCCACGGGGTGATAACGCCGACCACGCCGACGGGCTCACGGCGGGTTTCAATTTCTACGCCTGGGCGCACTGAATCGGCAGTTTCACCCATCTGGCGCAGCACTTCGGCGGCGTAATAATGGAAGAATTGACCGGAGCGGTAGGTCTCACCCACACCCTCGGCAAGTGTTTTGCCTTCTTCACGGGCTAACAGTCTACCCAACTCATCTTTACGCTGAATCAGTTCATCACCGATCGCCATCAAAACGCTGTAGCGTTGTTCTAAGCCGCTTTTGGCCCACTCAACTTGGGCTACACCGGCGGCGGTAATGGCGGCTTCGGTTTGTGCTTTGTCGGCCTGAGCGTAGTGGCCGATCAGATCAGCTTTGTCGGCAGGGCTGATATTTGCCACCGCTCGATTGCCTTCAACCCACTCGCCTGCGATGTAATTTCTAAACACTGTATCAGTCATATCGATGGTCCGAATTTTGTTGGAGGAATCATAGGCTCCGTGCTTTAATAATAAAAATCAATAAAAACTATCTATTGATAAGATTTTCTTATTAGGAGGCGGTCATGCTGCCAGAGCTTAAAATTGCCCAATTACGTCATTTCGTCTGGGTTGCTGAACTAAAAGGTTTTCATGTCGCAGCAGAAAAGGCGCACCGCACGCAACCGGCCATTTCCTTATCTATCCGAGACCTCGAGAAGAAACTCGGTGAAGGCCTGTTCGAGAAGCGCAATGCCAAAACCGCTAAAACCGAATTAACCCCCTTCGGCAGTCATTTTTTACCCAAGGCAAAAGAACTCATAGCCCACCATGATCGAGTGGCGGAAGACATGACGCTCTTGGCAGAACATAAGACGGGGCACCTGCGGTTAGCCTCAGTGCCTTCTATTGCCAGTAGGGTGTTGCCTGAGTTGTTATTGCAGTTTTTTGCCGACACACCTGGCCTGCATGTTAGTTTTTTTGATGATAACTCCACTGCTGTCCTGCAAATGGTCGAAAACCAGCAAGTCGATTTTGGTATCGCGCATCTGTTTCATGAGCAGGAACATTCCGACAAGACCTTTATTCCTATTTGGCAGGATCAAATCGGCGTGGTCTGCCCGAACAACCATCCCTTGGCCGGCAGCACCGAGCTGCATTGGCAGACGTTGCGCGAACATAGGTTTATAAGTAATGGCACGTCGGCGCTACTGGAAGATAGTGACGCCCATCCATTGCTGGGTCATTCACAATTTTATGTGTCCAATATGATCTCCCTGATCGCGATGTTGGAGGCCGGTTTTGGCATTACCACGC
This sequence comes from Reinekea sp., assembly GCF_982785585.1. Lineage (NCBI taxonomy): Bacteria > Pseudomonadati > Pseudomonadota > Gammaproteobacteria > Oceanospirillales > Saccharospirillaceae > Reinekea > Reinekea sp. The sequence goes on from NZ_CEYAVF010000051.1 coordinate 5,356, forward strand.
TGCCCTGGTATGCCTTTCCGAAGCACAGTACCACGCTCAAATTCATCCCGTTAAAAACTCCCACGGTGATTCGCCGTATTGGCATCGTACATCTGACCAACAAGTCACTCACCCCGCCCGCCAGGGCCTTGATAGACTTTATCGTTGCCAGCAGTAGCGGCTAGCCAGCTGACCAGGTGGCCCACTTCTAGTGCTATGAACTGGCCCGGATAGCAAGATTTGGGTCCTGCGATGAGGGCAGAATTCTAGCAATATTGATCTGAGGTGCTAGGGTCGAAACATTACCCCAACACTAATTTAGGAACCATAAATCGGACGCTGATAAGTTTCACTTATCAGTTGATTTGTCCTTTTGATTTGTTTAGTGGCCCATGGTTGACAGATGATTGGTGCCACCCTAAAACGGAGACGGAGTTTGCCGTCAGCACTTGTGGGTCTTGAAACCCCTAGGGCTGACAATTGCCATATGCGATCCACGCGAATATCAATTCCGCGCGGTAATGCCTACTGGTGATGCTCATTCCGACGCCAAGGTTACAAATACCAACAGACCGGATGTATTGTCAGTTGATTCCGCACATCAAAGCTTTAGCTAGGCCATATTGCACAACGGAAGGTTGACTGCCCGATAGATGTGCTGCTAATTAGGACGTAAAGAGTAATGACGACTGCTGCCACGATCCAAAATTCCATGAGGGGTAACAACGCGTTGCCGCTGCGTCCGGCTAACCAAGTGATGAACTTAGAGCGCTTGGGGTCCTTCCATCAGAGCCGCCTGAGTTTTATGCGCACCCTGGTGCGACGCATAATGCGGGAACGCTGGCAGATTGAGCCGACTCGCTTTGACCTCGATGACGACGGTTATGGCACAGTCGTTTATGAAGTCCAGGCACCCAATGGCCTGTTTAGTTTTGTATTATTTTCGCACTATCTGGCGCTGGAAAATCGCAACGATCGAGTTATTGCCACTCAATGGGACCTCACCATGGCGCTGGTGGAAGGACCGGTGGACCAGCTTTACCTGGAACGGCTGAAGCAAAATGTACCCTTGCAAGAAGCTGGACGAGTTGACCCTCGGGTTTTTGTTCTGTCACGAGCCAACCGCAGTGCGAGGATATTTGATTATGTTGTCGATCAGCTAGCCCGCGGAGCGCAGCCGGATGTCGAGCAAATCTCCAAGGTCGGTTATCTGTACCGGACTACGGCGGTCTATGGCAGTGGCAAGCTTGGCATGGCTGATTGGGAAAAGGTTTCGACCAAGCACAAAGATTTTTCCCGGCCCTTTGCCTCGGAAATGTTTGTTTGTTGGATGCTGCGTAATTTCAGCTTCCTGCAGGCTGAACATATTGCCCGTCACAAATCCCCTGACACCTTCCAAGCTATGCAACCAGAGCTTAAGCGTCATTTCGGTATCGGTAACTCGACCGGGTTGGGCATGGCGCCGTTTTTGGTCAATCATCCCATGTTAATCAGTAACTGGATTGAAATGCGCGAATTGGCCCTAGCTCGCATTCGGGTTCTGGGCGGTATCAACGGTCGGGTAAAAGAGACACTCACGACCCTAATAGACCGTTGCGCGCAGCACACACGAGACACTGCGACCGATGATGAATCGCAAACTGAGAAAAATTTACAGGTGGTAGTCGATCTAAACGCGATGCAAACCTACGTCGCGACGAGTTTCGACACCTGGGATGGGTTAATAGCCTGGAGTGAGCAACATTGCTCCTTACAGGGCCAGGAGATGCTGGTTTCGATTATGTTAGAGATATATCCAGAACTGGTGGATGATCTTGAAGATTTCCATAGCGTCGATGAAATTCTCGACCTCGATCCGATCATGCCCCTGGAGCAACTCAAAGAGGTCATTGAAACACGCTACAATTGGGCGCTGGCCACCGACTTTAGTGCCGATGGCGCACGTGAAACCTGTTGGTACCGTTCCGAGGAGAAGATGGAGCCCCGCTTGGGCAACAGTGCCGATGAGGAGGCCAAGCATAAGCAGATGGCAATGGGCGTTGGCTATGCCGTCAGTAAGTGCTACGACCAACTGTGCGCCTATCTAACACTGAATCCAGACCACAATACCGCCAGATTCATGGTCGCGCGCCCCAAGATGCGTGGAATAGTGCGCCGTATTCAAAGTATGAATCGCTGCATCTATGGTGATATTCAGGCCAATTTGCTGGATCGAAATGTGCTTCCAATTCACCTATTGCGCTGCAAATTGGCCTTTTTTGGTGTCGGTAAGTTTGATCCGCGTTCGCGACTGTGGGTCCGCAACACCATGTTTCAGGGCGCTCCGCTGCTAGCGGATATCGGCAAAGCATTCGAAGACGATTGGTTTATGCCTGTAGCGCCAGAGCAAAGCGGAAACTGTTCATGAATATTTCCATGAATGAGTTGAAAGCCGCCTTGCGACGTTGTTTTGAGGCCTCTCACTATTTTGTTGGCAACTATGAAGATGCCGCCAATATGATCCTGTGGTTGGAGAAACACGGCCTCAAAGGCTTGGCGGAGCTGGAGCGTTTGCTGCCCTATATAACCGACGATACCGACAAGCTCCTCAGCAGTGTCCTCTATGAAGACAGTTCGTCCGCGATAATCGACAGTCACGGTCCCAGTGCACTGAACTGCATCGCCGCATCGGTGGATCTGGCACACGCCAAAGCGCTGATAAGTGGCATTGCCACGGTGACGGTGCATCACTGTCACAATCGGATGTTTATTCTCAAAGCCCTGACCGATCGGGGCCGTTGTGGCATCAGTATCGCAGCTTACTGGCAAAACGGGAGCCATACCGTCACCGAGCATGCCGCAGCGATACGGGCCGGTGCACGTTACCCCAGTTACAGTGAAGCGCTCACCAATCTGAGTGCGAGCACCGACCTGAAGCAAACCTTGACTATTATCTGCAGTTCCCGGGTCGATTTAACCGCATCATTGCAGTTGTCCAAGGGTAACCGTAACGCGCGCCATATGAGTGCCGAGGAAGTGGCCGAAAACAAAGCCAACAGTGTTGAACATGGCATTGAAATTGAACCGGAACTGTGGCAACGCATCAATCAAATAGGGACCGGTATATTGGTTGAAAATAATGATCAATCCCGCCAAGGAGCCGGAGGTCGCTGAGAACTCGGATCGACAGCCATCCGATAGGGTGCGGCACCCCCCGGACAACCGGCCATAAAGGCCGTCATGGCATTTAATATCCCTCTCTAAGTCGCTTTACGCAGTCCCAAACAGCCTTTCTATTACTTTTGTAATACCCAATTAGAGGCGCTGACGGGCCTCTTAGCGGATCAACTGAGTCATTTTGAATGCCATAAATGCTTTAAAACCAGTTCGTAGCAGCGTAAAGTATTGGTTTTCACACTAACTAAGTTTACTTGTTAATAGTTTCGCATGAACGTTGTCGGTAATAAGAATAATAAACCAGGGTGTATTTATGAGCGACATAATCGGTACCGAAGAGAAGAAATTTAGAAACCTCGACTGGACAATTGCCAGAACGGTCAGCCTGTCGATTGCCATAGGGATAATGGCCGCCTTTGCAGCCAAGGGTCTATTGATCGCCATTAACCTAACTCAAACCTATCTGCATAAAACCCCGTTAGACACGCTGGTAATGGAGCAGGGCATTGAAAACGCCTCCTTGCCGATCTGGTCGATCGGCGTCTTGGCTTTTTTAGGGCTGATTGTTGGGCTTTTAACCCACTATCTAATGCCTAATAGGGCAAACCGCGGTCTTTCCCATGTCATTGAAGACATCCATTTCAATCAAGGCCAAACTGGCGTCCGAGAAGGTTTAGCCGTGGGACTTATTTCGGCTGTTTCGATCGGTGCGGGTGCTTCCGTGGGACGTTACGGACCTGCCGTACACTTGGGTGCCGCCGTGGCAAGCGGTATGGGATCCATCTTCAAGCTCAGTACCCAAGAAAAGGTCGTCCTGGGTTGTTCCGGCATCGCGGCGGCGATTTCGGCATCCTTTATCGCACCCTTGGCCGCGGTTATCTTTGTCCAGGAAGTTGTTTTGCGCCAGTGGCGCATTTATCAGTTTATTCCGGTTGCGGCGGCAGCCGTTGCTGGCTCTGAAACAGCTAAGTTGTTGGACGTGCAGTTCGTTATTCTTAGTGATTTAATTCCCGATTCTATCCCGCCCTATGAATTTATTTTCTTTGGCATTATTGGCGCGCTATCAGGAGTAGTCGGGATTGCCTTTAATCAGGCGTTACCCAAAGCAGCTGGCCTGGTGGCCAAGCACGTTAAGATCGACAACCGCTTAAAGCCGGTCGTTGGCGGCCTATTGTTAGGCTGTATTGGATTTATGTACCCGTCGGTACTGGGCCTAGGGGGCTATGAAACCCAAATGGCCATCGCCGGCAATATCGCCTTTCAACTGTGTTTGATCTTATTGGTACTCAAGTTCGTTGCGACCATTATCAGCCTTGCCTTTGGCTTTAACGGCGGCGTATTCGGTCCCAGTCTGTTTATGGGTGCCATGTTGGGTGCTGCGGTGGGAATTATGGTCGAGGGCACAGGTATTTCCATATCAGGCATCTCCATTTACGCCATAGCCGGGATGGGTGCGACGGTTGCAACTGTTATTGGCGCCGTTTTCGCGGCCATCATTGCGATGATCGAAATGACGGGTAAATTGTCGAGCTCATTGCCGGTGCTTTTTTCCGTCGCCTCAGCCTACATTGTTATTTACCTGTTCTCGCAAAGTTCCTTGTTGGTGAGGCAGTTAGATGGACGAGGTAAAAATCCCTTTGAAGAGATCCGCGCCAAAGATAAGAAATACGAGGGCTTC
>NZ_CEYAVF010000052.1:0-9804 GCF_982785585.1 Reinekea sp.
GCCCGAGAATTACACGATTCGCTTGCCCAGTCCCTGAGTTACCTCAAGATACAGGTTGCTCGTTGGCTAGCGTTACGCGAGCGCGGTGCCGAAATGACGAGTTTGGATGCTATCGCTATTGAGCTGCGCGATGGGCTCAGTACCACCTATCGTAAACTCAGGGAACTGTTAGTGACCTTTCGCAGTACATCCGGTGAGCTGGGGCTGGTACCCTCGATCACCGCGGCTGTTGCTGAGGTCAACCGCCTTGGCCACCGTACGAGCGTGCACCTTCATATAGATGATAATTGGCCGGAAGACCTTTCCCCTAGCCAGGAAATTCATTGCCTGCATATTGTTCGCGAAGCAATGAGCAATACCTTAAAACATGCTCAGGCCAATAATGCAGTGGTATCGTTACAGAATAGGCTGACTTTTCTGGAGATCTCCATTACCGATGATGGCGTCGGCTTTGGCGACACGCTGGCCGAAATGGGTCAGTTTGGGCTACAAATTATGACCGAACGGGCCTTACGTATCGGTGGCCGCATCGAATACCAGACTCTGCAGGCGGGTGGCGCCAGCGTACTATTATGCTTCAATGCACAACCCGACAACCAAGGGTCATTGCTTATTGAGCCCTACCCGATTGAACACGGAGAACCGCCCTTGTGACTGATGTCATTATCGTCGACGACCACCCCATGTTGCGCAAGGGGATCGCCCAGCTACTCGAGTTAGAGCCTGATCTGCAGCTTATCGCCGAGATAGGTGATGCCCGCGATGCGCTCAAGGTTATACTCCAACACGAGCCCGATTTGATCTTGCTCGATCTGAATATGCCTGGTCAAGATGGGCTCCATACGCTCAATTTACTGCGCAATGCTGGTGTCTATGCGCGCATCATCATCTTCACCGTTTCGGACGACCAGTCCGATATCCACCGAGCGATCCACAATGGGGCCGATGGCTATCTGCTCAAGGATATTGATCCCTTGGAACTGCTCGCGTCGATCAAACAGTGTGTCAAAGGTGAGCAGGTGATCAGTCCGGAAATCGCGCAGGTGGTGCACCACGCGCTAACCCAGCGTTTACCGGAGAACATGCACCCGGCGCTGAATGAACTGACAGAACGGGAACGCGAGGTGTTGCGCCTGGTCGCATCGGGTTGCAGCAATAAGGCGATCGGCCAACAATTGCTTATTGCCGAGGGCACCGTCAAGGTGCATGTAAAGCGGGTGCTGGCCAAGCTTCATCTGCGCTCGCGCGTCGAGGCGGCTATTTTTGCCCTGCACCATAACAAGGAATTTTAGGAGCTCACTATGGCCACTTGCGACCGACCGGGCTTGATGCCGCTCAACGAGGGCATCGCCAAACTCTTGGCCGCTGTATCCGGCCAGGCACGCACCGAGACCGTGGCGTTGGCTGCGGCCGCAAACCGAGTACTGGCCGAGGATGTTTTCGCCCCGGCACCGGTTCCTGGCTTCGATAACTCGGCCATGGACGGCTACGCCGTGCGGGCAGCCGATATGGCCCTGGGTAAAACCTATACCGTTCAAGGCAGGGCGCTGGCCGGTGCCGCCTTCGACCAATGGCTTCATCCCAATCAGGTCGTGCGCATAATGACCGGCGCGGCCATCCCGCGCGGAGCGGACACGGTGATCGCACAGGAAGACAGCCTACTCGACGGCGCGGCTGTCGGCTTTAGCGAACTTGCGCCCTTGGGCAGTCATGTACGCAGGGCGGGCGATGATATAGCGCAGGGCAGCCGGGTTGTCGCGGCCAAAACTCGGCTAAATGCCGTCCATCTGGCGCTCTTGGCCAGTGTCGGCTGCGCTAGCGTCACGGTTTATGGCAAAACCACCGTGGCGTTGATTTCTACCGGTGATGAACTGAAATCACCCGGGCAAGCGCTCGACTATGGCGATATCTACAACTCCAATGCACCCGCTCTAACCCGGATGCTGGCCAAGCTGGGGGTCGACATCATCGACTATGGCATTGTCCAGGATGACCCCGAGCTGTTTCGTTTGGCTTTTCAGCGCGCCGATCGGGAATGTGATTTCATCCTCACCTCGGGCGGGGTCAGTGTCGGCGAAGCCGACTACACTCGGGATATACTGGAGGAGCTGGGCCATATCGACTTCTGGCGACTAGCGATCAAACCCGGCAAACCCTTTGCCTTCGGTCGCCTGCCCAATAGTTATTTTATCGGCCTGCCCGGAAATCCGGTGTCGGCCTTGGTCACCTTTCATTTGCTCGGCAGCCAGGCGATCCGCCAACATCAGCACCTGGGTTACCAACCCATGAGCCAACTTCAGGCCATAACGACCGAGCCCATCCAGAAAGCACCGGGCCGCATGGATTTCCAGCGCGGTCATTGGCAGTCGAGCGCTGAGGGTGTCGAGGTAGCACCGACCGGTCGGGCGCAAGGTTCCCATATCCTCACCAGCCTGGCCGATGCCAACTGCTATATAGCCTTGGAGCAGGAACGCGGATCGGTCGCCGCGGGTGAGTCGGTGACCCTGTGGCTGTTTGACGAGATGTTTTAGCCCTAGACTCGGCCTATACATTAGGCATTGGGCTATGCTGAGCCGACAGCGTCATGAACGATCGATGGGTAAAAAAAAAGGCCTGAGGAGTCGGCTGTCGCCGCACTTCTCAGACCCTTATCAAGACCCTATCAGGGTCTTGTTAAGCTCTTAAACGAACCTTACTTGGCGATGTGCGCTGCCAAATCCAGTACCTTGTTTGAGTAGCCGATTTCGTTGTCATACCAAGAGACGACTTTAACGAACTTGTCGTTCAAGGCAATACCCGCGGCCGCATCGAACACAGAGGTCCGCGTCTCACCGATGAAGTCCTGTGATACCACAGCATCTTCAGTGTAACCGAGCACACCCTTGTATTCCGCACCCGCAGCACGCTTCATTTCAGCACAGATTTCTGCGTAGGTGGCAGACTTGGCCAAGTTAACGGTCAGGTCGACCACTGAAACGTTCGCCGTAGGCACGCGCAATGACATACCCGTCAGCTTGCCATTCAGTTCTGGAATAACCACACCCACGGCTTTGGCCGCACCGGTGGATGATGGAATGATATTTTGTGATGCGCCACGACCGCCGCGCCAATCTTTTGCAGATGGGCCATCGACTGTCTTTTGCGTTGCGGTTGTCGCGTGAACGGTGGTCATCAGACCACTGACCACACCCCATTTGTCGTTCAGGATTTTAGCGATAGGCGCCAAGCAATTAGTGGTACAAGAGGCGTTAGAAACGATGTCCTGACCGGCGTAAGTCTCATGGTTTACACCCATAACAAACATCGGGGTCGCGTCTTTAGAAGGACCAGTCATAACGACTTTTTTAGCGCCAGCGGTAATGTGCTTGCGCGCCGTGGCATCGTCCAGGAACAGTCCGGTCGCTTCGGCGACGACGTCTACGCCGATATCACCCCAAGCTAAGGCTTCTGGGTTGCGCTCTGCCGTAACGCGAACAGTTTTGCCATTAACGACCAGATTGCCGTCCTTCACTTCCACTGTGCCGTTAAAACGACCGTGGGTGGAGTCATACTTCAACATGTAGGCCATGTAGTCGACGTCGATCAGGTCATTGATGCCGACAACTTCAATATCATCACGCTCAACCGATGCGCGAAATACAAAACGACCAATACGACCAAAACCGTTAATACCTACTTTAATTGTCATACTATGAGGATCCCTATTTTTTTCATGAATGGTTAAGATTAAATTTGGTAGTAAAATTACAAATATAACCCGCTGAGTCAAGCCATAGGGCCGATTTTAGTGCGGCAAATCAAAATTTAATTGGATTTAAACTACATTATGGCTTCAAACGGATCTAAAATCGCGCGTATTGTAGTTTAAAAACATCCTAGGACGCACTCATTTTGTGTCTGAAGGGGTCAAATGACCGGATATTTCGCACTATTTGGGCAAAATATCCGTTATTGAGGCGAGCTAGGACGCAGAAAAGCAGTCCTGAAGGGTCAATCGAGGAAGTCGACGATACCGGTTTCGAGTGAATATTGTGCACCGATCACCTTGAGATTTCCGCTTAGAATATGTTTCTCTAAGATCGGCGACGAGCATCGAATCTGACTCACCGAGGCCCGAATATTGGCCCGTACGGCAAAACGGACCAGCGCTTCTTCGTCGTGTTTTAAATCGGTTTCAACCAGGGTTTCGATCGAGGGGCGAATTCGGGACACGATGGACATCAAATTAAAGGATGGCTGCGTCTCGGGGTTCTTTAAGGCATCCAGAGTCGCCTGTATAGCACCACATTGGGTATGCCCTAATACGACAACGAGCGGCGTGCCATAGGTTTCAACCGCGAATTCGATACTGCCAACCTGTGACGGCGCGACTATATTGCCGGCAACCCGAATAACGAACAGGTCACCCAAACCCTGATCAAACACAATCTCAGCGGGTACGCGAGAATCGGAGCACCCCAGAATGACCGCAAAGGGCATCTGCCCATCGATCAGGCTGTTACGGCGCCGTTCACTGGACAGCTCACTGTGTTCGCTGAGCTCGCCCACAAAACGTTGATTGCCGGCTTTTAACCGGGTTAATACTTCAGCGGAACTTATCATGGCGGGTACGGCTACTCTTTTGACTGTGAATATCGATAGTGCAAACGATATATTGCTCAGGCAAAAAAACAAGCCGATTTAAAGCAGAGGTTTGATGAATTTTAGGCAAAAACAACGGTGCGATTGCGCTCCGGTAGAGCGACAACCACACCCATGGGCCATTAGATTACGAAACGGTCCATAAAATTATGCACCGGCGTGGCGGACAACTGAGCCGAATCTTTACACAACGCCATTATTTGTTGACTGCGTTGCGCTGGGAAACGGGTCGCCAAATTAGCCCGGAACTTGTCTTCCAGCAATGGCATGCCCTGCTCTCGCCGACGACGATGGCCGATCGGGTATTCCACGACGACCTTCTCGGTCGAGCTGCCATCGTGAAAGAACACTTGAATCGCGTTGGCGATCGAGCGCTTGTCCGGTTCGTGGTATTCGGCTGAATAACGGGCATCTTCGGCGACCACCATCAGTTCGCGCAACCGATCGATTTCCGGATGGCTGGCGTGAAAGTCATCTTCATATTGCTCTGCGACCAGCTCGCCGGTTAACAGAGGCACTGCCACCATATATTGCAGGCAATGGTCTCGATCGGCCGAGTTGGCCAATGCGCCGACCTTGCTGATAATCCGAATCGCGGATTCGTGGGTGGTCAGCTCGATGCGGGCTATATCCTGGAGCCGATCCTTTATCTGCGGGTGCAGCGTTACGGCCGCTTCAGCAGCGGTTTGGGCATGAAACTCGGCCGGGAAGCTAATTTTGAACAGTACGTTCTCCATTACATAGCTGCCAAATTCGCGCTGAAAACTGAAGGCACGTTCGGCCTCCGGCTTGAGTTTTTGATCTTTATTGGTCTTGCTAAACAGGACATCATAAAAACCCCACTGCGGCGCCGTCAGGGCGCCTGGGATACCCATTTCACCGCGTAAGGCCATATCAACCAAACGCACAGCCCGGCTGGTTGCATCGCCGGCGGCCCAGCTCTTGCGTGAGCCGGCATTGGGCGCATGACGATAGGTACGCAAGGCTTGGCCATCGACCCAGGCGTGGGAGATAGCACTTAACATCTGCTCGCGCGTGGCACCCATCAGCTTGGCGACAACCGCGGTTGAGGCTACCTTGACCAGCAGGACGTGATCGAGCCCGACCCGGTTGAAGGAGTTATCCAAAGCCAGCACGCCTTGGATTTCATGCGCCTTGATCATGGCCTCGAGAACATCCGTCATCAACAGCGGGGCTTCGCCACGCTGCACTCGGACTTGAGATAGGTGGTCGGCGACGGCTAGGATGCCGCCTAGGTTGTCGGATGGGTGGCCCCATTCGGCCGCCAACCAGGTATCGTTATAATCGAGCCAACGCACCAAGGCGCCTATATCCCAGGCGGCTTTAACCGGATCCAGACAAAACTGGGTCCCAGGCACGCGCGCGCCATTGGGCACAACAGTACCGGCGACCATGGGCCCTAGGTGCTTGGTGCACTCGGGAAAGCGTAACGCCAAGAGGCCGCACCCGAGCGTATCCATCAGACAAAAGCGCGCCGTCTCCCAGGCGGTTTCACTGACGATTTCGTAATCTAGGACGTAATCGGCGATTTTCTGAATCACCTCATCATATTCAGGCCGTTCATTCGTTTCTACATTCGCACTCATGTTGATCCTTTTGGGTAGATGACTACCGGTTGCGCGTTGATAGGGGGCTATAGGTTCTCGGTTCTGCGCCTATATATTCAGCGCCCGGGCGGATAATACGATTATTGCTGCGCTGCTCTTTGACGTGGGCTGTCCAGCCGGACACGCGCGACATCACAAAGATTGGCGTAAAGAGTTCGGTGGGAATGCCCAGCAGATGATAGGCCGAGGCATGATAAAAATCGGCATTAGCAAAGAGCTTTTTTTCTCGCCACATAACCGCTTCACAACGTTCGGAAATATCGAAGAGCTTCATATCATTTTTGGCTTCACCGATTTTACGCGACCATTCTTTGATGATCGCATTGCGCGGATCATTGGTACGGTAGACCGCATGACCGAAGCCCATGATCTTTTCTTTCGCCGCCAACATGCTGAGCAAGCCGGCCTCAGCTGCATCAGGCGTATCGAAGCTCTGAATCAAGGCCATGGCGGCCTCATTGGCGCCACCGTGCAACGGTCCGCGTAAGGTGCCGATAGCGCCGGTCACCGCACTGTAAATGTCGGTTAGGGTGCTAGCGGCGACGCGTGCGGAAAAGGTTGAGGCATTAAACTCATGCTCCGCATAGAGGATCAACGAGGCATGCATCACGGCAATCTCGGTTTCTGACGGTTCGCGCTGATTTAGCAGGGTTAAAAAATGCGCGCCGACCGAATCCGCATTTGAACCCGTATCGATACGAGTACCAAAATGCGAGAAGTGATACCAGTAACAGCAGATGGCCGGGAATTGGGCCAACATTCGAATGGCGTGTTGATCTTGGTCGGCAAAGCTGAGTTCCGGCGCGAGCACACCCATAGCCGAACAGCCGGTGCGCATCACATCCATTGGGTTAGCATCTTTGGGAATACGTTCCAATATTTCGCACAGCAACGGTGACAGGGCGCGATTTTCGGACAAGCTCTGCTTAAAGGCTGCCAATTCAGTCTGGGACGGTAACTCACCCCTCTGCAAGAGAAAGGCGACCTCCTCGAAACTGGCGTTAGCCGCTAAGTCGGCAATATCGTAACCGCAATAGGTCAGACCGCTGCCAGAGAGGCCCACCGTACACAAGCTCGTGGCGCCCGCTACCTGGCCATGTAAACCTCGGCTGTCGTTGGATTTTTGCACCATGTCAGTCGCTCCTGTTGTAGTTATGAGTTCAGTTGTTATAGGTCAATTGTTATGGGTCAATTGTGATGAGTTCAGTCGTTATAAGTTCAGTAACGGCGCCCTTATTTACCGTCGGTAAACAGGGCGTCGAGTTTGGCTTCAAACTGGTGATAATTGAGCACGTCATAAAGGTCGGCACGAGTCTGCATTGAGTCGACGACTGCCTTTTGATCACCTTGGCTGAGAATAGACTGGTACACATCAATGGCGGCGGCACTCATGGCACGAAAGGCCGACAAGGGATACAGAACCATGCCACAGCCTGCTGCGGCCAGTTCGGCTTGATTATAGAGTGGGGTTTGACCGAACTCGGTAATATTGGCCAATATCGGCACCGATAAGGCGTTGGCGAAGGCCTGGTAGTCTTCTAGGCTGTGCACGGCTTCGGCGAAAATACCGTCGGCACCGGCCTCAACACAGGCGGCGGCTCGATCGAGGGCTGCGGACAGGCCCTCTTGAGCAAAGGCATCGGTGCGCGCCATAATAAAAAAATTATTGTCGGTGCGGGCATCGACACAGGCCTTGATACGATCGACCATTTCAGTCTTGGATACGATGGCCTTATTCGGGCGATGCCCACAGCGCTTCTGTAAGACCTGATCTTCAATATGGATAGCCGCCACGCCGGCCCGCTCCATTTCCTTGATGGTTCGACCGATATTAAAGGCCCCACCCCAACCGGTATCGATATCAACCAGCAAGGGCAAATCGGTCGCACCCGTGATACGGCGAGCGTCCTCGGCGACATCGTTGAGCGAGGTCATACCCAGGTCGGGGAGACCGAAGGATGCATTGGCCACTCCCGCCCCCGAAAGGTAGAGCGCTTGATGACCCGATCGGGCCGCCAACATCGCACAATAAGCGTTTACGGCTCCGACGATGGCCAGCGGTGCGTTATTTTCTAATGCGGTTCGAAAGGCGAATCCTGCACTCATGTCGTTCTCCTAGTTAACGGGGGCACTGATTATTCTTGTAGTGGAAATTCTAATTGTCGATGCTCGAACAGACATTGTTCTAATAACTATTGTTCTAATAACAGCCGTGCGGCTGATATATGCCGTTTCATCAGCATACTGGCCAGCTCGCCGTCGCGGTTCTGCAGCGCCTCTAAGATCCGTTTATGATCTTCCAGAGCCTGGGTCGGACGACCCCGATTATGGGCGGATTGAAAGCGATACATGCGCACTCGGTGGTACAACTCATCACACAGTAAACGAATCAACCAACGATTCTGAGAACCTTGGATAATCATAAAATGAAAATCCAGGTCGGCTTCCTGCTCGATGTAGAGTTGCCCGTCGTGGTCCGATAAGTATTGGGCATGTTGTTCGATGAGACGGGCCAAGGCATCCAATTGCGTCTGGGACATCCGCGTCGCGGCCAGCTCGCAGGCCAGGCCCTCCAAATTTTCCCGCAACTGATAAATTTCGATCACCTCGGTCACATCGAGGCCTACCACCTGGGCTCCCACGTGCGGCACCTTGGTGACTAGCTTGCGACTTTCCAGGCGATTCAGCGCCTCACGCAGAGGCCCCCGTCCGATGCCCATTTCCTTGGCCAATTCAATTTCACGCAATCGACTGCCGGGCAGAATCTGCCCAGTCACGATCGCCTGGAGTAATTCGTTAAAGGTTCTGTCGGTCTGTGTAGATGCTTTCATTTCCATTATTGTTAACAATTACCATAATTTTCAAGTAAATTACCGCACTTTAGCTCATAAAACAATCTAATTGTTAACAACCTAGCTAGGCAAGCGAATACTCGTCCTTATGTAAGATAGATAACGGTATAAATCCCAACTGGAGCAAATCGTCTAGCGCCTCTAACCTTGAGGCAGGCTCTGATAATACTTTTCGGAAAGAGGTTAACAACCGTAAAGGCCTGCGATAGCGTCGCGCAGGCAATGTTTGTTACCGATGTCGACTTGCAAGGACGAAGTACCCTCCCTAACGAATGGAAAAACGACATGAAAATATTAATGAGTCTAATCACCTTGGTCGCCCTACTCCTACCTTCCCTTGCACTGGCGGAGGTTTCAACCCCTGATCCGGTCAGCGACAAGGGCACTGAAACGGTTCTGCTATATGTCAATATCAATACCGACAGTGCCGAAAAAATGGCTGACCTGCTCACTGGCATCGGCTTAACCAAAGCGCAGGCTATCATCGACTTTCGCGACGCCAATGGGCCTTTCCTAGCCATTGAAGATCTATTACTGGTGCCCGGAATTGGTGCCGCCACTCTGGACAAAAATCGTCTGGCATTGCGTGTGGCAAACTGACCAAAAGACAAAAACCCTAAGCGATCAAGATATTATTCTCAGGGGCACTCGCGCACAGGTGTTCGCAGAGGGATTCGGACTGG
>NZ_CEYAVF010000053.1:0-5700 GCF_982785585.1 Reinekea sp.
TGGACCACACGCCAAGGCCAGCGGGCTAGAAAATGGGCCACGCATCGGTCGGCAAAGACCTGGGGTTTGTTGGTCAAGATCGCCAGCGGCAAGCCGCGCTCGCAAGCGGTGTCCAATAGAGTACTGATGCCGTCGTAGAGTCGACTTTTACGCTGCCAGTTGAGCGCATACTGTGCCTCAAACTCGGCGAGGTATTGATCGATCGTGGCGCTAGCTAGATGGCTCTCAGGCACGGCTCGTTCGATCAGTAGCCGAGCACCGCTGCCGATAAATTGCCGGTAGTTCGCCGTCGGCTGCAGGGGCAAGCCCTGCTCGGCTAAAACCCTGTTCATCGCGTCGGCAATGTCGTCTAGGGTGTCGAGCAGGGTGCCGTCCATATCAAATACCAGGGCTTTTACGGTCATAGTCGTCTCTGTGCGTGGCTGCTGTTCGTGTCGGGTCTTACGCAGACCCGACGCTATTGGTTTTTTTATTTGAGCGCTTGTTATCTCGCCGCGATCGCGTAATGCTACGGTGCAATTCAGCGGGCCAGTATAGCCACCCAGCAACGGGCTCACAAACCGGTTTGGGGCCCACCCTGTCTGTACCCACTATTGACTATCGATGATTGGTGATCAATTACCGATTACGCGAACTGAGGAACCACCATGACCCTGACGACTCAACACTGTGCTGCTTGCCTCCCGGATGCGCCGCAAATGGCTCCGGATGAGTTGGCCGAGCTGATGCAACAGCTGCCAGAATGGCAAATCCTAGCAGTTAACCAGGTGATGCAGCTGGAGCGGGTGTTTATTTTCCGTAACTTTCGTTTGGCGTTGGACTTCACCAATAGGGTCGGCAACCTGGCCGAACAGGAAGATCATCACCCAGTCATTGTTACCGAATGGGGCAAGGTGACCGTGCGGTGGTGGACTCATGCCATCGCAGGCTTGCATCGCAATGACCTGATTTGCGCCGCTAAGACCGACGCACTGCTGGCCGATTAACCGCTCGGCGAGTTAAAGCGGGGCAAGACATCCGCCCCGGGGCTATGGCCTTACTAAATGCATGGTTGAATCTTATATCCAATCCACGATACTGCTCGTATAACCAAACTCGATCTCATTTTAAATCTCTAGGATTCTTTTTATGGCTACAGTTACATTGCAAGGCAACCCCGTTTCGGTCGCAGGCGAACTCCCAGCAGTGGGCAGCCAGGCGCCAAGCTTTTCCGTGACCGGTGCCGATTTGAGCCCCGTCACATTGGCCAGCTTTGCTGGTAAGAAATTGATCTTGAATATCTACCCAAGCGTCGACACCGGCACCTGCGCCGCCTCAACTCGCCAGTTCAACAGCAAGATGAACGAGCGTGATGATGTCGTCGTGTTGTGTGTCTCGCAAGATCTGCCCTTTGCGTTCAGTCGTTTCTGCGGCGCCGAGGGCCTGGAGCAGGTGCAGACGGCTTCGACCTTTCGCTCACCGGAATTCCTTACCGACTATGGCGTGAAGATCAGTGATGGTGTGTTGGCCGGGCTGTGCGCGCGCGCAGTGGTCGTGCTCGATGCACAGGGTGTTGTCACACACACCCAGTTGGTCGGTGAAATTGCCGATGAGCCAGATTACGCCGCGGCCTTGGCCGCCCTGGGCTGATTGGCTTAATGATATGAGGACGCGTTAAGCGTCCCGAACCCAGCCACCTTGCTAAGGTCGCTGGGTTTTTTTTGGCCAGAAAAGTGCTGATCAGTCGGTTGCTAAGGTGCGGTGCAGCGCGCTGTAGTGGGCGCCCTTGGCGAGCAGTTCGGTATGGCTGCCGCTTTCGACGATCTGACCGTCCTTCATAACATGGATCAGATCGGCGTTCATCACGGTGGTTAGGCGATGCGCGATGACCAAGGTCGTCTTATCACGGGTGAACTCATCCAATAGGGTCTGAATTTGGATTTCAGTTTGGTTGTCCAGCGCGGCCGTGGCCTCATCCAAGAGCAGAATTGGGGCATCGCGCAACAGGGCGCGGGCGATAATCACGCGCTGGCGCTGGCCACCGGAAAGGTTACTGCCGCGCGGACCGGCTAAGGACTGCAAACCAAAGGGCAGTTCCGCGGCAAACTCGCTGACCAAGGCATCCACGGCGGCCTGTTCAATGCGCCGGTCGTCGGTGACCACATCGCCGAGCTTGATATTATCGTGCAGGCTCTCATCGAACAGGGCCGACTCTTGGCTAACCACGGCGATCGAGTGGCGCAAGTTATGGACCTCGAGTGAGTCGATATTTTGGCCACCGATACTAATGGTGCCGCTGTCCGGTAATTCTATATGGGTCAATAGATTAAACAGGGTTGACTTGCCGGCGCCGCTGGCGCCGACGAAAGCGGTGGTCTTGCCGCCCGCGGCGACAAAGGACAGCTCGCGCAGCACCGGCACCGGACCGTAACTGAAATTGACGCCACGAAATTCAATGTCGCCTAAGGGCTGGGTTAAGCCGTGGGCCGTGGCGCTTGGCCGTGCTGCAGGCTTCTGGTCAAACAGGAAGTAAATGCGTTCTAAATTAATCAGAGCACCCTGGATGGAGCCCGACACGCTGGTTAAGCGACGGATCGGATCGAAGATCAGCGCGATGGCAAAGAAGAACGAAATAAAGGTTCCGGCGGTTTTCTCGCCGGAGATGATTTCTTGGCCACCATAAAAGATCACCGCGACAAAACCGATGCCCGCGATCAGATCGATAATGGACGGCATCGCCGCCTTACCGTATTCCGACTTTAACGCGGTGCGCACAAAGGTGCGCACGCCTAGATTAAAGCGATCGTTTTCATGCTGGGCTAGGTTGTTGAGCTTGATAGCCTTGATGCCATGAAAAATCTCGTCGAGGCGGGTCGACAGGCTGGCCGAAGTCTCACGCGCCCGCCGGGTCTGTTTACGAATTAATTTTTGCAGCAGACTGATCGGCAAGACC
Source organism: Reinekea sp. (assembly GCF_982785585.1). Classification (NCBI taxonomy): domain Bacteria; kingdom Pseudomonadati; phylum Pseudomonadota; class Gammaproteobacteria; order Oceanospirillales; family Saccharospirillaceae; genus Reinekea; species Reinekea sp. Next base: position 2,933 of record NZ_CEYAVF010000053.1, read on the forward strand.
AATAGCGGCGCGCCAATAAAGACGATGAGGGTCCACATCCAATCGTCCTGTAAGGCCGAGGCCAACATGCCGATCAGGGTGGCGGTGTCGCGTCCGACACTGAGCAAGGTGGTGCTGGCAAAGCCTTGTAGGGCCTGAGTGTCGCCGCGCACTCGCTCGATCAATTCGCCCGGTGAATGACGATTAAAGAACGCCATGTCGAGGGTTAACAGATGGCGGGTCAGGTCGCGCTGGATATGACCGACCACGTTGACGCCGGTTTTCACGGTCAGGGAACGATAGATAAAGGAGCCGATACTGCGCACCAGAAAAACGGCGAAGACGGTCAGGCTGATGGAACCGAGTTGGCTGGTCTGGCCGGCGATAAAGACATTATCGAACATCGGTTTTAGGGTACGCACAAAGACATACATGGCCGCGCCTTCGAGCAGCATAAAAGAGAAGGCAATGGCCAACTTAAAACTGTGCCGCTTAATATAGCTGTGCCAGACCTTTGGGATCAGATAACTTCTGGACTCTTCACTCACGGTGCAAAACCTTATCGACAAGCCAGCTGGACAAGCCACTCGGGGTGAAGCCCGAGTATAACCGCTCCGGTTGGTAATGATGGTTGACCCAGTCCATAAAGGGCGTGGGCTGTTGAGCGTTAAACTGGCCATAGCAATCGAGGAAATAGCCGAGGATGCCCGTTTTAGAATGAGCTAAATGGAAATATTTAAGACTCAACTGCTGCTTTGCTTCCGCGGCACTGGCCTGTTGCACAATCAGCAGATAGAGCGCTGAGGCCAGTCCAGCGCGGTCGGCACCGGATTTACAGTGGATCACAAAGGGTGTGTCGACCTGGGCGAAGATATCCGCCAAGCGATTAATCTCCTCCACGCTGGGTAGACGGCGCGAGTTTAACTGGGTGTTGATCAGGGTCACACCGGTTAGGGCGCAGGCTTCGGCTTCCATGGCAAAGGCGGCCGAGCTATTGGCGCCACGCAGATTAACGATGGCCTTGAAGCCTTGCTGGGCAAGCTTACGCACAAAGCGCGGCGAGGGTTGGCTGCTGCGATAGGCCTGGCCATCGAGGCTGTGAAAGTTCGCGTAGAGCGCTCGCAAGTATGCGTGATCGACCAGATGTCGATCTAAATGTAAGCCGATACGGGATTGGGGTCGATGCAGGCTAGCACGCCACTGATCGCGTCGAGCACGATACTTCTTGCGCAAAGGATTCATGACAGGTTGGTTGGGCCCTAATAGTGTAGCCGGCCATTATAGGGTGCCGATCGGTCAAGTGATAGCACTGCACCGGCTTCATTTGGCCCGAAAGCCCAGTCCGTGCTTGAGGATTTAGCCGCGCCGGCCTATCAGGCCGTCAGCTGAAAGACTTGGGCGCTGTAGGCGGGGCAATCGATCAACAGTTGCAGATCGCCCCGATCGGTTCGCTCCAAGCGTCGCTGTAACCCATCGGCATTGATTTTCTCGCTGAGGGTCCGACCTGCGGCAATCTGCGGTAATTGCGCACAGACCGCCTTGGGCAGCTGCAGCTGGCAGCGCCGTGGACTGGCGGCAAAGTTAACGAACACCAGAAGCCAGTCACTTAGATGGCAGCGGGCAAAGCTGTAACATTGATGATCGTAGCCGCCGGTCTCGTTTAAATTCGCCTGGTGTAATGGGATAAAGGCACCCCGGAGGCTGGCGCTGCAGGCAGAAAAGCTCAGCAGGCGCTGGTAGGCACTATCGAGCAGGCGTTGCGTCTGGCTTAAACCACCGCCGTCACAGCGCCCGCCATTGAGCCAGGCCTGATGCGCGGGAACCCCGGCATAGTCGAAAATAGTGGTGCGGCTGGCCCGGCCAAAACCCAGATCTGCCGCCGCCGGCTCGCCCTGGGCCTGACCAAAGTAGAGCATGGTCGGGCCTTGACCGAGCAAGGTGGTGACCACCATGGCCGGCCAGCCCTTTTCCCCGGCGCCGGCAAATTCCGGCGAGGCGATCCGTTGCTCATCGTGATTTTCCAGAAAACGCAGCAAATGGGGCTCTATATCCTGCAATTGCTGCTGCACAGCATCGAGCCGTGCAGTACTTTCCTGGTCACGGACAATGTTTTTCAAGCAGTCGTACAGGTCGACCTTGTCGTATAGATAGTCCATCTTGCCGAGCTGAATATAGTCTCGATAGCGGCCCGGTTGATAGACTTCGGCCAAGAGGGTGGCGTTGGGATTGCGCAGTTTTATCGCCGAATTCATATAGCTCCAGAACTCAACCGGGACCATCTCCGCCATATCGAAGCGGAAGCCATCGACGCCCTGATCGAGCCAATAAAGGGCAATGGCGCGAAACTTGGTCCAGCTGTTGGGTACCGATTTATCGGCCCAGAATCTAACGTGCTCGACCACCGGGAGGTTGCGGTAATGCTCGGGCAAGAGCGGGAAATCGGTACTGCCATCGGGCCGGATGCCATAGTTAACCTTGACGGTTTCAAACCAGTCATTCCAACGGGGTTTGGCCAGGCGGGCGCCATCGCCGGTCCATTTGGCCGGGGACTCCTGAAACGCGCAGCGACCTGCAGCGGCATAGGCGTCGGCCAACCATTGACCTTGGGCCGGATGGTCCGGCGGGCTGAAGTCTTGGCCGGGGACATAGTAAAAGTTATTATCGCGATGGTATTCCAAACTGGCATTGTCATCCACGCCAAAGTCGCATGTGCCGGCGGGTGCGCTGGTGCTGCGATAGGCTCGCGCCAGGTGATTGGGCACTATGTCGATAATCACCTGCATGCCATG
>NZ_CEYAVF010000053.1:5800-9749 GCF_982785585.1 Reinekea sp.
GCGAGGGCGCGGTCATCGAAGTCGGCGAACTTACCGACCCCGTTTTCGGCCAGGGTGCCCCATGGCTTGTTGGTGCTGTTCTGATTGCCAAACAGACGCGTAAACACCTGATAGACGACAAGTTTACCCGTATGCGCGGCCGCTGGAAGATTCATCTGTACTGCAGTCCCTGATACTTTCCACGATTATAGCGAAGGCAGTCCATTTCCCGGGATTGAGTTCGAAGCATGGTTGAAAATGGCAAAGTACTAGCTGCGCCCGATGCGCGCAGCCTTAAATCAGACCAACCTGAGCGTTGAAGGCAATGACCAGGCGATCCGGTTGGCCAAAATAGGGCAGGGCCGAATGTTTCAAATAGGATGGGAAGATTACAATCTGGCCGTCTACCGGTTCCAGGTCCCACACCCCGGTGCCGTTGAGGTATTGGCTGCCGGCATCGAGATAATGGTCGGCGTTGATACGCGGATCGTAAAAGCGGTTGATGCCATTGCGTTGCGCAAAGTTAGTCGCGCCGACATCCAGGTAATAGATACCGCACCAGGAGCAGTTCGGGTGACTGTGGGCGTCATGGAAACCGCCGTTCTGCGTAATGTGATACCAGCTTTCGGTAATCTGAGCATCCGCTTGGGCGTCCTCGGGCCAAAAGCCGTGATTGACCTCGCTGGCGACGGTATTGAGTAAATCGGTGAACAGGACATTCAAGGTCTGGATGTCATCATTGTCCCGAGCCAAGAAGTCCAGTTCACTCTCTTGCAAGTTGCCCTTGGCGAGGACCCCGACCTCACTCTTAATCGCGCTGGGGCCGGAGGCGGCATCGGCGTAGATAAGTTTGCGCAGGGCATCCTTTAGCAGGTCATGATAGGGATTTTGGGTGATAAAACATTGGCTCTGCCACAGTTCAACCGGTTCAACATCCGGTGTATCGGAAACGGTTTCGAAATCAAAATCCATGGGGACAGCGCTCTGGGCAATGGGCAGGCAAGATTACCCAAGATCGGCCCCTTTTGTAAGGCCCGAGCGATAACAGCGCGCTGCACTGCAATCCGGCCGCGGTATGGCAGGCATAAAAAAGCCCGCCGAGGCGGGCAAAAAAACGAACATAATAGGGTGTAGCGGTTGTGCTCAGGCAAGACACAGGAAACAGGACATAGAACTTAGGCCTTATGACCCTGCCCGATGGAGGCAATCAGATCGTGCATGGCTTTTGAGATTGAATCGGTCGTTGCCTTAATCCAGTGGTTTAGTGCCTGGCTACGCAATGCGCGGGCTTGGCGAACGTACCGAGCGACTTCATCGGAGCTCAAACTTGGGGCTGTGAACGGTTCGTGGTTTTGCATGTCGATTCCTCTTTGCTTCAAAAAATTCTATAAAAGAAGTGTAGTGATTTGACCTTTGGCCAACAAACGATTATTTTTTGCACTATAGATGAAATTAACTCACTCATAGGTGACCTATCAAACGTTTACCGCCCTTCAAGGCTCTGCAGGCATTCGAATCGGCCGGTCGGACCGGCAGCTTTCAGGCCGCGGCCCAAGAGCTGTTTGTTACGCCCTCGGCCATTAGCCATCAGGTCAAGGCCCTGGAAGCCTTTCTCGGTTTGGAATTGTTTGAACGTAGGGTGCGTAAGGTGACCCTGAGTATGGCCGGTGAGCGCTATTTGGCGGCGATCAGCCAAGCCTTTATGCACATTGAATCGGCCACCGGACAGCTCGCTCGGCATGCTGGTGGCGAACTCAAGTTGGCGGTGGCACCGACCTTTCTCGATCGTTGGCTCTTGCCCCGTTTCAATGACTTCACCAATAGGCACCCTGAAATCGAACTGGATATTCACAGCTCTATCGGCGTGATCGACTTCAACCAGTCCGATATCGATATGGCCGTCTACTTTGGTGATGGGGAATGGGGTGGGGTCAGTTGCACCCACTTGCGGCCGTCCTTCTTGGTGCCGGTCTGTGCCCCGGAGCTGTTAGAGCAAGAGCGCATTATGGTGCCAGCCGACCTGCTCAAGCTGCGCCTGCTGCAGGTCAAGAAACGGCCTGAGCATTGGCCGAGCTGGTTTGCCCTATCGCAAACCGGCTTCCATCCGGCGCTCGGCATTATCAGTTTTTCCAATGGCATGATAACCGCGAATGCGGCAACCGAAGGCCTCGGGGTCGCCCTAACCGATCCGAGTTTGGTGTCGGCGGAGATAGAACGGGGCGAACTGATGATTCCAATTGATCTGGTTATGCAGCTGCCGAAGTCCTTTTATCTGGTCTCACAAAAAAACCGCCCACTCAGTCATCCCATGATGGTATTTCAGACCTGGATTATCGAGCGCATGGAGCGCGATTTGACTGAGCATAAGGGTTTAAAGCTTTGACCGCGTTGGTCCAGACTGCCCAGAGGGCCACCGCGACAGGGCCCTGCCTAAATGTCGCGCGGTAAAGATCTTATCTTGGTGCTAGTCAGCCCGATCTGGTTAGCCGTCACTAAAAAGTTACTAAACAGCCTAGCTGCCTAGCACATCGACAGTGGATGTCGGGGCCGTTACCCGTCTGAGAAAAATCACGAACACACCAACAGCAGAGCCCATCATAAAGGCTAGGATCAGCTTGAGCAGGAGCCTGCTCGAAAGATTACTGCTGTTCACTTCGACAATGCTTCCTAGAAGGTCATACAGCTGACCGTTGTCTGACAGAGAAGAGTTATTGGCAACCTGGATAATACCGGTTAAGGCATCATTAAGCCCGGCCATCTTGGCGCTAGAATCCGTAATTAATTGGCTAATTTTGGTGCTGTCGAGGGCCGCGGACTTGCCGTCGCTTTCGGATTGGTAAAATTCGATTTCTGAGATGACCGACTCCAGGTCGGATGAAAAATCGATTTTCTTTTCAAGTAACTCTTTGCGGTACTCAGGGTCCGCCATTTTCGAACCCAGCTGAAGCAATGTATTGACCAGGTCATTACTGTATTGTGGCGAATAGATTTGCGGACTGGTTTGCGATTGCCCAGGCCCTGTTTGGGCTTGCGAATCGTCTTGCTGACTGAACTGTATCAGGGCATCGTTGTAGACGGTTACCATGCGCTCTAAGCTGTCGCGTTGACGCTCCAGCTCTGCTAGCCGGGCTTCTCGAAAGCCTTTATTCCAGATTTCGCTATCGGCGCCCACGCCAGACTTTATGACAATTTCTTTTAGAATAGCGATCCGATACTTGCCTTCGGTGCCGAGCAGGTGCTCCAGATCGGATAACTTATAGCCCGAGCTTGGATCAGCAATATCGTTTAACAGGGGGCTATTGATATAATCGTTGGTAATTTTACTTAACACCTTGTGGGTGTCGGATAGGATGTTGACCTTGATCAACAAATCTTGTTCTTCTGCGGTGATGATCTGACTGCTCAACGTTGGTTGAATCTGATTTAACACCCCGCGATTTTTGATCGCCTGTGTGGCCCAGGTATCGGGAATATCGGACAAAATTTGGCTTGCTTTGGCCATGTTTCCGTTTACCAGGCTAAGGTCCAACAACAGGGTGCTGTTAATTCGGGCACTCTGACTCAGCGTCTGCGAATACGCGGCTATCGCCTCATTGAATTCTGCAACCGATAAACCCTTGTCTTGTGCGGCAAGGTTGGCGATAACGCCGTCTAATCGGCTCGCGCCAGCGAAACCGGGAGCCATGGTCAAGGCTGCGGAAAAGTCGTCGAAGGATACCGCTGGATCAACGTTTCGCGCGTAAACCTGGCGAAGAACAGGGCCGGAGAGAATTTCTAGAGGCGAAAATTTAGTCCGGTTGGGATAGAGCCCCGTTTCGGCGCCGTCAAAATTAAAATGCACCTGCATTTGAGCGCTGGAAGACTTCTCCCAACTGAGTCCTCCCAGTTGGTATATGACAGTCCCCAAAGAAAAGATTAGGCCCCAAAGCAGGATTCGCCATTTGCCCAGCCAAAGTGGCCATAGTATATC
>NZ_CEYAVF010000054.1:0-9463 GCF_982785585.1 Reinekea sp.
CCTGACATCGTCTGATTTTTCTTATGGCTTATTTTTAATCTCCTGTTCTCTGCAGCACCCGCCCTCTGGGTTCGTTGCCCTCGTGGAGCACGACATCGGAATGCAGGAATTGCGCGGCCTCGGCGGAATCCTTCACCTTAGTGGCACTGCGTGCCAGCATTTCCGCTTCAAATTCATTTAACACACTCGCCCTTAGACCCTGCTGCCGCCACGGCGTTGAGGGACCACAGTTTTTTGTAATTGCTCGAGCCAGCGCGAGCGCATCGAGCAAGGCTTGATTTGCGCCCTGGCCTTTAAAGGGACTCATCGGATGGGCCGCATCACCGATCAGGGTAACCTGCGCGCTTTGCTGCAACTGGCTTGACTCAAGCAAGGCTCGGTCGTATACCGGATAGCCAGAAATTTGCGCTTCATGCGTGGCGGTTAAGATTTGTGGGATGGGAGCGTGCCACTGACAACGTCGCAGCGCCTCTGCTTTGAGTGCCCCGGGGCCTTGCGCGCTCAAGGCTTGGGCCGCCTGCTCGGGCATGGGGTAACTCAGTTGCCACATAATAGAATCGGCCGCATAGGGCATGAGGTAAATCCGCTCATGGCCGTTGGCAGTCTGGAATACCGTGGCTGAATCCAGCAAGGCACGGTCCACTCCATCAATCGCGTCGAGCGGACAAATGCCCAAAATCACAATACACCCCAGGTAACGCAATGGCGCGACGTCCTCGCCCATCAGTAACTGCCGCACCGAGCTGCGAATGCCATCCGCGCCCACTAACAGATCGGCTTTAACCTGCTTTGTGCCCCCAGCAACTTGAAAGCTCAGTTCAACACCGTCACCGTTTGACTCGCTGTACTGCACCAACTGATGACCCCACTGCACCGCGGCGTCGTCACCGAGCTGCTCAAGCAAGGCCAAACGCAACGCTTGCCGAGCGATGTGCACATTGGTGCGCGTCGAGCTTTTAAGCGCCGTTGCGGCCAAGTCGCGCATGCCCCAGTCGGCGATCACCGTGCCATCGGGGGTGTGAACCACATGCCGGGTCGAAACCACCCCCTCCTCCAGGGACACGATGCCCAGACCCTCGATCGCCCGACTGGCCTGCTGCAAGGTAAGGCCGTACCCCTGAGATCGTGCCGCGAAGCCACTGTCGCGTTCAAAGAGGGTAAAGGGAATTCGGCGATGTAAGCAGGCCACCGCGAGCGCGACTCCGCCTATGCCAGCGCCAACAATGGCTAGATAGGGGTAGTTCTGATAATCGGGGGTGCGGTCCAATGTGGCTTGACTGGCGCCCTGAATTAACCCTGAGCCGCTGCAATTTTGGCAGGCGTCAAGGTGCCCCTTGGGCCGAACGGGGGCCGTGCCGGCGTGCGGCGCTGTTTGAAATTGCGCTAAGTCCCGCTGGTAGCGCAACCGCACACTCTTGCGAATGGCCTTACTTTTCTGACCGCGGCCCTGACATGCAGGGCAAAGGGTCCAGTTATTGGTGATTTTCTTTACTGTGTTGTTGTTCACTGCATCCTCCTGCCCATTGGGTAACCGGCGATTAATCTATGACCTTAGGCCCAGCTCACCTCAGCATAGAAAAAGCCAACAAGAGTGTTTTTTTCACATTAGAATGCGGCTCACCCCGTGCTATTTGGGACAGAGCACTGCTGACTTGGGTGTCGACATAGCTCGCAGCAAATTGTGATGGCAGGTCTGCAAGAAATTCACCTCTCGCCTTCGCGCGCTCGATCCATTGTTCGTAAGCCGTCAAGAATTGCTGATGGCTACGGTCTATTTGTTCTCGAGTCGCAGCTCCCACCCGCATACGGGACTCATGCATTTTCACCAACAGGCATCCCTTGGGGAACGCTTGATTATCTTGGACCTGGGTCACAAAGGACACCAGATTCTCGAGCGTCTGCCTAAACGGGGCATCGGTGGTCAGGCTTTGCAGTATTGGTGTCAGCATTTGGTTTTGATATGCGACAAGCACCGCTTGCATCAACCCATCTTCATTTTTGAATTCACGGTACAGGCCCGGCTTAGAGACGTTGGCTTTTCTACAAATCTCATTTACCGATACACCAGCAGCGCCCTCTTGCCAATAAGCTCGCATGGCTACATCAATTATATGATCACGATTGAGGGTCTTCGGTCGCCCTCTTGAAACCTTCACGGTGTCTGCACTCATCTATTGGTCACACCCTGTATTGATATTGACTCTGCTACTTTCTTTAAATATAGTACCGGTCAGTATTTATTTAAACAACCTACATTTGGAGTATGTCATATATGAGTAACGAAAAAGTATTGCTTACGGGTATTTCTGGTTTTATTGGGCTTCATTGTGCCCAACAGCTTTTGAATGCAGGCTTCGACGTGCGCGGATCGGTGCGCAACGCCAGTAAAGAGAAGGAAGTACGTGAAACACTTTCTGCAGCATCCGTTGATACGACAAATCTATCCATCGTCGAACTCGACCTGACCTCCGACAAGGGTTGGGACGACGCTGCAAATGGTTGCGACTATGTGATGCATGTTGCCTCTCCCTTTGCTATTGCGAACCCTAAGACCGAAGATGAGATGTTTATTCCAGCGGTTGAAGGCACCTTACGCGCGCTCCGAGCCGGTCAAAAAGCAGGTGTAAAGCGAGTAGTACTGACCAGCTCGGTGGTTGCAATGTTTGGCAGTATGAAGACTGGAACATTTGGCCCTAAAGACTGGACCGACACCACCTCGGTGCAGGTCAACACCTACGCCAAGAGTAAGACCCTGGCCGAAAAAGCCGCCTGGGACTTTATTGAGAGTCAGGCTGGAGAAACGCCAATGGAAATGGTCAGCGTAAACCCTGGTGGCGTATTCGGCCCACCATTGGGTCGTGATATCACAGGGCAGAGCATGGCTATGCTGGATAAGATGCTGCGCGGGAAAATGCCCATGGTACCCAGAATGTCCTTCCCAATGGTCGATGTTCGTGACGTTGCGAAGCTGCATGTCCAAGCTATGACCACTGCCGATGCCGCGGGGAAACGCATTGTCGCGTCAACGGCAAACCCCGGTAGCTTTATCGAAGCTGCTCAAATCCTGAAAGACAAGGGCTACAAAGGACCCAGCACGCGAGTGGCACCCAGTTCTCTGCTGCGTTTCGTGGCGCTCTTTGATCGGGAAGCAAAGGGAATGGTTGGCATGCTGGACATGAACCTCATGGCTGACAACGCACAAACGCTTTCTTTGTTTAACTGGACACCAATAGAATTTAAGGAATCGGTGCTGGACGCTGCTGCCGCAGTGCAGGACATAACGCGCTAGCGGAGCAGGAGCAGATTAGGCGTGCGTTGCCAACAGTCTATTGAGATTTGGCACGCGCGCCCTATGACAAGATCGACCGATTAGGTTTCTATTTTTACAGATAAAAACACCATCTTTTTGCATATTAGACTAACTTACCAAGCATAACTCGATTTAACGACAACACCGTTAAACCAGGCAAAATTATAGGACTTAGAACTGTTGGCGCCGCCCTCAATGGTTCGATAGCCACCAGAAAATTGCCATTTATCATCAAGCCTATATTGAGCCAGCAAGGCTATATCCAAGGCCCGCCCCTTCGGTGCAAAGGCAGAATCGGTATCCAATAATAATGACCATTTTTGGTTGAACGCATAGGCGGCTCGAACGGCCAGTAGCGGCACAACGCCAATAGCTTCAGCACCATACTCACTGGACTTACCGTTCTGGCTCAGTTTAATACGGGCATCGCGTAAAAATAGCGTGGCACCCAAGTCAACCTGCCATTGCTCAGCATCGACTAGCTTATAGAGATAACGTAATCGATAGCTGCTGAATTGATATCCGGCCTCAATGGTTTCATCTTTGGCAAAGGTCTCACCAACAAATACAACGTCTTCATCGAGATTGCCTACCTGGGTATACGGAAAGGGTGCCAAGACAACTTGCAGCTCCTGCTTATCTGACGCTAACCACACTAGGGTTAGCCGTGCCGCAACAAAAGGGTCAGCGCCGATATCGTTAATATTAAAGCGGTCACCCTCGCTATCATTGGGTATCTGCACCCTATTGTGGTCTGCTATAAAGGTGCCCAATTCAATATCAACGAGCACGTCGGAGAATGCAGAGCAGCTGAGGCTTAGCGCCAAGAGTGGAAGAATCCTTTTACTCAATTTTGTACCTCGATGAGTTTTGTGGTTATTAATAATTAGTATTCCATATCGTTGTCCGCAGCAATGCCGCGTTCGCATCGGCAATATCATGCTGGCTGAACACTTCAATGTCGTTTTGCTTAAGTAAGGCAGCGGTAACGCCAACCCCATTGATTTTAGTACTGGTAAAGTGCCCATCGTAAATTGCTGTGCTGCCGCATGAGGGGCTATGCTCAGTCAATACTGCGACCCTGATATTGTATTTTTTGCACAACACCAACGTCATTTCAGCGCCCTTTTTGAAATGGGCCGTCACGTCCAATCCGACATCTTCAATAACGAACGCGCTGCCCGCCCAAACATCGAAGCCATCGCCGGCTGTTATTTCTGCCGGGGCTCTTGGTATACTCATGCCGGCATCCACTTCGGGGCATACTGAAATTACTCGCCCAGCGGCAATCCATTGAGCGAGAATTTGATCAGCGATGGGAAACGCTTTGCCGTCATAGCGAACTTTCTTACCGAGCAGACAAGCACTTATAAGAACTTTTTCCATTACCGCCTCTTTGCTTAGAGGAAAGCCGCCGCCAGGCGTATAAACGGGGAACTTTCCTCTAGCCTGGACCCAGTGTTATAGCGTCAACGCTAACTCGGTAGCTTCCTTAATTGCTCGTTTGGCATCGAGTTCGGCCGCGACATTGGCGCCGCCAATCCGATGCACAACCAACTGCAAGCCCTCTGCTTGTTGCATGGCCTCTAACGCCTCCTCCAGCTCCCGCTGGGGCGTTTGCCCGGCGCAGATAACGATGGTGTCTACGGCCAATATCTGGCGTTCTCCGCCAATGGTGATATGCAGGCCGGTGTCGTCGATCTGGTCATAGCTAACCCCATTGAGCATGGTCACGCCCTTATGTTTTAGGGCCGTGCGATGGATCCAGCCGGTAGTTTTACCCAGCTTGCCACCGACCTTCGAATTTTTGCGCTGCAGCAGAAAAATTTCCCGCGCCGGGGGCACTATGGTGGCCTGTTCGGCCAGACCGCCGGGCCGGGAACCATGCAGTTCAACGCCCCACTCGGCTAAAAATTCTGCGGCGCTTTGGGGCTCGGTTGGATTGTGGTCAACCAGGTATTCGGCGGTATCAAAACCAATGCCGCCAGCCCCGATAATGGCGACGCGTTTACCGACCGGCTTCTTATCACGCAATACCTCGAGATAGTTCAGTACCGAGGGGTGATCGGCGCCGGGCATATCAATTGACCGGGGCACGATACCGGTTGCCAGCAGTATGGTGGCAAAACCCTGATCGACCAGTTGGCGTGCCGTTACTCGCGTGTTCAGACGAACCTCAACACCCAGTTGGGCCAAGCGCACCGAGAAGTAACGCAAGGTTTCGGCAAACTCTTCCTTACCCGGAATCTGCAGGGCGATATTAAATTGCCCGCCAATCCGGTCGGCTCCTTCAAAGAGCACCACCTGATGGCCACGTTCGGCCGCGGTGGTGGCGGCGGCCAAGCCCGCGGGACCGGCGCCAACCACCGCGATGCGTTGCGGTTTAAGCGCGTCGGTCTGAATCAGGCGGGTCTCATTGGCGGCAAAGGGATTTACCAGACAGGAGACTTCGCCCCCAACAAAGACGTGATCGAGGCAGGCCTGATTGCAGGCAATACAGGTATTGATCGAATCGGCTTGCCCGGCGGCGGCCTTGTTAACAAAATTGGGGTCGGCCAAAAACGGCCGGGCCATGGAGACCATATCGGCCATGCCGGAGGCGATAATATGTTCACCGACCTCAGGGCTATTGATCCGATTGGTGGTGATCAGCGGCAGCGACAGCTCCTGCTTCATGCGTTCGGTGACTTGGGCAAAGACCGCTCGGGGCACACAGGTGGCAATGGTTGGAATGCGCGCCTCGTGCCAACCAATGCCGGTATTGATCAGCGTGGCGCCGGCCTGTTCAATGGCCTTACCCAGCTGCACAACCTCTTGCCACGTGCTGCCCTCTTCCACCAGGTCGAGCATTGAGAGTCGATATATAACAATAAAGCGCTCGCCCACGGCCGCGCGGATGCGCCGCACCACCTCGATCGGCAGGCGGATGCGGTTTTCATAGGCACCGCCCCATTCATCGGTACGCTGATTGGTGCGGGTGCAAATAAACTGATTGAGGAAGTAACCTTCCGAACCCATCACTTCCACACCGTCATAGCCGGCTTGCTGTGCCAGGGTGGCACAGCGCACAAAGTCATCAATCTGCCGTTCGATACCGGCGCTGTCCAAGGCATTGGGGGTGAAGGGATTAATCGGTGCCTTGAGCGCCGAGGGCGCCACCAGTATGGGCGTATAGGCATATCGGCCGGCATGCAGGATCTGCATGCAAATCTTGGCGCCCTCGACGGCGTGTACCGCCTCGGTAATTAATCGGTGTTGCGCCACTTCGGCGTCATTCATTAACACCGCCCCGCCCTGCACACCAACGCCTTCGAGGTTCGGGCCGATCCCGCCGGTCACGATTAGACCCACGCCGCCCTCGGCGCGCGCTTTAAAGTAGGCGGCTTGGCGTTCAAAGCCCTGGGGTCGTTCTTCCAAACCGGTGTGCATTGAGCCCATCAATACACGATTGCGCAGGGTGGTAAAACCTAGGTCTAGCGGTGCCAATAGATGCGGGTACGGTGCTGGTGTCATAGTCAGGCCCTGTGGTCTCAAGAGATGGCAAATAGCGTGGCGATTCAACGCCGACTAAGGATCGGCTTAAACGGTCGCGGTGAAAACAACGTGAGCTAAACAGTAATGCGATGGCTATACTGCAGCAATACCCAAAAATAACAATCAGGTACCTTTAAATGACAATCAGCTTGGGCGATATCTCGATCCGCTATATCAACCTGTTGCTCCAGGCGAGCGAGTCAATTGGTATCGACACCGAACCCTATTGCACGCAATTCCAATTGTCGCCGACCAAGCGAGAGCAGGCCGATGCCCGATTGAGTATCCCGAAATTTATGCGCTTGGGGCAAACCCTGATCGCCGAGCATCGCTGTCCGGAATTAGGGCTCTTATGTGGGCCCATCGCCCAGCCTTCGTTACTCAGTTGGGTCGGATTTTTGGCCGAGTGCGCGCCAAGCCTGGATCAGGCCCTGATCGACATGGCCCACTTTGAACGACTCAGCGGCCGCAACGCGCGTGGCCAGTCCCGATTTTACCGTGAGGGCCCTTTGGCCGTGGCCGAATTCTATTCAATCAGCCCCTATAATGAGTTTAACCACTTTATCGTCGATCTGGCGCTGGCGACCAAACTGGCCATGCTACAGCGCCTTGCCGGTTCGGCTATCCAGCCCCTTTATCTGCAAATTGAATTCCCAGCCCCGACCTATGTTGAGCGCTACAGCCAATTACTGCCCTGCCCGGTCCGATTCAATCAAGCCCGCAACGCCCTAGTCTATAAGCACACCGATCTGCAAGCCGCACCGCGGCAAGCAAACGCCAACGCCTATCAGGACTGCCGCGATCAGTGTGACGCCCTACTGCGTAACCTAGAGCGCCAGCAAAGCTTTGTCGAACGGGTTATGCAGGAGATCAGCCCACTATTAAACAGCAATCAGTTGTCGCTGGCGCAGGTGGCCGAAGGTCTTGAAATGCCACCCTGGACTCTAAGACGCCGACTGAGCGCCGAAGGCACGCGCTTTTCCACTCTAGTTGAGCAGACTCGCGCGGACCTAGCGCGTATCTATCTAAAGGACCCGCTCTATTCACTGGGTGAAATCACCTATTTACTCGGCTATGCCAACCCGAATGCCTTTCAACGTGCCTTCAAGCGCTGGCAGGGCGAGGCCCCGGGCGCCTATCGAGCCGGCCTGACCGCCAACGGATGAGAATTATTCGCTCACTTCTTGAGCTTAGGCTCGGAATCGCTACAATGGCGCCCCTTAATCACTTTCACCGTTAGTTACCCATCGAGGCCCGCATGAGTCAGGACAACATCATCAAAACTTTTAACCCCAGCCAAGGTCAGAGTATGGACGCGCCCGGGCGTATCGGTTTTGTCAGCCTCGGTTGCCCGAAAAACACGGTCGATTCAGAACGCATCTTGACCCAGTTGCGCGCCGAAGGGTACGACATCACGCCGACCTATCAGGACGCCGATGTAGTCATCGTCAACACCTGTGGCTTTATCGACTCGGCGGTGAAGGAATCTCTCGATACCATCGGCGAAGCCTTGCGTGAAAACGGTAAGGTCATTGTGACCGGCTGCTTGGGCGCCAAGGCGGACGATATCCGCGAAGTGCATCCCAATGTTTTGGCCATTACCGGGCCACATGCCTATGAGGAAGTAGTCAGCCAGGTGCATACCGTGGTCCCGCCTCGGCACGATCCCTTTACCTCATTGATGCCCGATACCGGCGTTAAGTTGACCCCGAAGCACTATGCTTACCTAAAAATTTCCGAAGGCTGCAACCACCGTTGTACCTTCTGTATCATCCCATCCTTTCGCGGCGATTTGGTCAGCCGACCGATTGGCCAAGTCTTATCGGAAGCAGAGCGGTTGGTTAAGAACGGCACCAAAGAGCTGCTGGTCATTTCCCAAGACACCAGCGCCTATGGTGTAGACACCAAGTACCGCACCGATTTCTGGAATGGCCGACCGGTTAAGACCCGCATGAAAGAACTGTGCGAAGAACTTGGCCAGCTCGGCGTATGGGTGCGCATGCACTATGTCTACCCCTACCCGCACGTCGATGAGATCATCCCGATGATGGCGGAAAACCGAATCTTGCCGTATCTGGACATTCCTTTTCAGCATGCCAGCCCATCGGTATTAAAGGCGATGAAGCGTCCAGCCCACGCCGAGAAGGTGCTCAACCGCATCCACGCCTGGCGCAAGATTTGCCCAGATATCACATTGCGCTCGACCTTTATTGTCGGCTTCCCCGGTGAGACTGAGGCCGACTTCCAGATGTTGCTCGACTTTATGGACGAGGCGCAACTCGATCGGGTTGGTGCTTTTCAGTACTCAAATGTCGACGGCGCCACATCGGCCGCCCTGCCCAACCATGTTGATGCCGCGGTTAAGCAAGAACGTTACGATCGCTTTATGGAAGTTCAGCAACGCATCAGCGCGGCCAAACTGCAGACCAAGATCGGCAAGCATATTGAAGTCATTGTCGATGAGGTTGTCGAGCAAGGCGCTGTTGCCCGCTCTAAAGCCGACGCGCCGGATATCGATGGCCAGGTCTTCTTGGATAACCAGACCCATTTGAAGCCCGGTGATATCCTGACGGTTGAAGTCGAAGACGCCGACGAGTACGACCTCTGGGCCCATCCGGT
>NZ_CEYAVF010000055.1:0-4139 GCF_982785585.1 Reinekea sp.
AGAGCGCTTACGTCTGGCGCAAAACCAGGTCGACTCGCTGTTGCAGAGTTTGGGCGAAAGCCGGGTGCAGGCGGCCGGATACCGAGGTCAGCTGCAGCAGGTTGAGCGCTTACAGGAGCAGCTGCGAGAACGCAGTGAACAGTTGGATGAGCAGCGCGAGCGTTTGAGTCATGTGCAGAGCCAGCTAACCGATATTCACGCCCGAGCCGATAGCGCGGCGCAGCATCATAGCGCTCAATTGGCCCTGCTGAACGATAATAAGAACCAACTCAAGCAGGAGTTTTCAGTGCTCGCCAATGAGTTGTTCGAGGCAAAAAATCAGAAGTTTAACGAACAATCGCAGCAGTCGATGTCGGCCTTGCTCGACCCGTTCCAGAAACAGATCGACCAGTTTCGCCAACGTGTCGACACGATCCACAGTCAGGACATCGAGGGCCGCAGTCAATTAGCGAGTCAGTTGACGATGTTGCGCGAGATGAATAACCAGCTCAATCAACAGGCCCATGATTTAACCAAGGCACTTAAGGGCGATAAAAAGCTTCAGGGCAACTGGGGTGAATTGCAGGTTGAGCGAATTCTGGAAACATCAGGCCTCTACAAGGGCCGGGAATACGAGCGCGAGGCCAGCTTCAAGGATGCCGACGGGCAGAATAAACGACCCGACTTTATTATTAAGCTGCCCGATAACAAACATATTATTATTGACAGCAAGGTCAGTCTTAACGCCTACCAACGAGCCGTAGCGGCTGAAGACGAGGCCACGCGCGAGGCCGCGATTCGCGATCATGTGGCCGCGACGCGGAGCCATATTCGCAGTCTGAGCGGTAAGAATTATCCGGGTCTGGATGGCCTCAATGCGCCTGATTTCGTATTGATGTTTATGCCCGTCGAGAGCGCCTTCGTGGCCGCCTTCGAAGCCGACCCTCAGCTGTTTAATGATGCCTTTGAACGTCATATAGTCATAGTCACCCCGACCACCCTATTGGCAACCTTGCGTACGGTCGCCAACCTGTGGGCATTGGAGCGTCAAAATCTCAATGCCAAGGAATTGTTTAAGTTGGCCGGTAAGATTCACGATAAGCTCAGTGTCTTTGGTGGCAAGATGGACAAGCTCGGCAGTCAACTCGATACCGCGGGTAAAACCTGGCACGAAGCCATCGGCAGCATCCGCGACGGGCGAGGTTCCATGGTCAGCTATGTGCGCCGCCTGCAAGAGTTGGGCGCACCGACCAGTCGGCCCTTGCCGGCCTCGCTCGCCGACCGCGATGCCCTCGATGACGCATCAGAGGACGCGACCGATGCGCCAGATGAGTCCGGCGAACGCGGCGACTAAGCCCGCCTAGGCTAGATGCCGATGGCGGCTAGGGTCTCGAGAATGTTTTTCGCCACGGCCGCGCTCTTGGGATGATCCGACTCCAGATCTTCAATCAGTGTTTGCACCGATTGGCGCAGACTCTGATCGACCGGATCGGGTTCATCGACGGCATGAATATGATACTGAATGTGATCCATGAGCATTTTTTGCTGTGCACTGGCCTCACCTTCGGGTAAATGATCGCGTAGGCGTTGGAACAGACTTTTTAATTCTTGTTTTGGCATAACGAAGTGTCCTTGTCTGAGTCTCCCTTTAATATAGCAAAGATTGGCTCAAACACTATTCCATATATGGCTTTGTTGCCTCGAGCCAGAGCGATCTGATCGCCCAATGTCAGCAGCCCATTGAGGTAAATGTTTGTACAATGGGCTATTAAGGACCCATTTGCCTTTGCTAAGGTACGGCTTCCGTCGCCCCGTTGCCACGCTATTTTGTCCAGGAGAGCCCATGTTAAACCCCGCTATTGCCCAGACCGTTATCGACCATGCCTTGAGCCTGGGCGCGGACTTTGTCGAGTTGTATGTCGAACGCCAATTGCGGTCGACCCTCAATACCCTCAGTGACCGCGTCGACTCGGTCCAATCGGGGGTTGAATTTGGCATTGGCCTGCGCATGGTGTTTGGTCACAAGGTTCTGTATGGCTATACCAATAAGGTCGGCGCCGATGAATTACGGCGCATCGCCTCGGAACTGGCGGCCAAGGACCGGCGCGATCCGGTGACTCACGCGAGCGCCTTTAATTTTATTGCCTCAGACGACCAGCACCCGGCCGAGAAAAGGCTGTCCCAAGACGCCCAATTGGACGCCAAGATAGCCTATCTGCTGACGGCCAGCCGCGCCGCCTTTGCCGGTGGCGCGGCGATTCATCAGACCAAGGGCGCTTGCCTGCAGCGCGAACAGGCGGTGGAAATCTTCAACAGCGAAGGACTGCACGCGCACGATACCCGGCACTATGTGCGCACCTCGCTAACCGCTATTGCCAGCGCTGGCAGCGATCAGGCGGTCGGCAGCGATAACTTTGGCGGTCTGCTCGGTTGGGAAGTGGCCGATCAGCACAACGCCACGGCACTCGGCGCTCAGGCCGCACGCCAAGCCCTGGTCAATCTCTCCGCCCGGCCCTGTCCCAGCGGCACCATGCCGGTGGTGATGGGCAATGGCTTTGGCGGCGTGATCTTCCATGAAGCCTGCGGCCATCTGTTGGAAACCACCTCGGTGGCCAAGCAGGCCTCGGTGTTTCACGATCAGATGGGTCAGCAGATCGCCCATACCAAGGTCAGCGCGGTCGACGATGGCACACTGAAAAACGCCTGGGGCTCGCTCAATATAGACGATGAAGGCATGCCGACCCAACGCACCCAGCTGATTCAAGACGGTCGCCTGACCAGCTTTTTGGTCGATCGGCTCGGCAGTGCCAAGACCGGCTATGCCCGAACCGGCTCGGGTCGGCGTGAATCCTATCGCTATGCGCCGGCATCGCGCATGCGCAATACCTTTATCGAACCGGGACAAGACAGTGTCGAGGCGATGATCGCCTCGATCGATCGTGGTATCTATGCCTCCCATATGGGCGGCGGTTCGGTGCAGCCGGGCACCGGTGAGTTTAACTTTTCAGTGCAAGAAGGCTATTACGTGGAAAAGGGCAAGATCCTCTACCCGATCAAGGGCGCGACCCTGATCTCAACCGGCCCCAAGGTGCTGCGCGAAATTTCCATGGTTGGCGACAACTTCAGTCTGGCCTGCGGCATGTGCGGCTCGGTCAGTGGTGCCATCCCGACCACGGTCGGTCAACCGGCCCTCAAGGTCGATGCCATCCTAGTCGGAGGGAACGCCTGATGACCCAGCATAGCCAGGACAGCCACAAAACAGCGCAACAACTTGCCGATAAGATCTTTGCCCGGGTACAACAGGCCGGCGCCGAGGCTGATTTGATCATCAACGAGGGCAGCTCATTGAGCCTGAAAGCCCAGGGTGGCCAGCTCGATGAACAGGTCGTCGCCTCGACCTTTATCGTCGGCCTGCGCGTGGTGCTCGGTGACCAGGTCGGCGCCGCGTCGAGCGAGGCCAGCGATCCCGACGCGCTCAATTTCATGGTCGATCAGGCTCTGGCCAACGCCCGGCACAGTGCCGCCCGGCCGAGCGAACGAATCAGCTCGCAGAGCGGCGCTCTAACGGCCGACGGGGCCGACCTGGACCCCGATGACGATGCCACGGTGGACGAGAAGATCGACTTTATTATCGATCTTGAGCGCCAATTGAGCGCGCGGCCGCAGATCCGCAACGTGCCTTACAATGCCTTAGTCGACGCGCGACAGCGCCAACAAATCTTGACGACCGGTGGCCGCCATGCCGACCAACGCAGCCGCCAGGTGGTCGCCTACGTCTATCCCCTGGCCGAGCAGGGTGAACGCACCGCCATGGCCTCGAGCGTGGCCTATAGCCGTTTGTTTCGCGACTTGGATGGTACTCGTCTGAGCGATCGCGCCTATGCCGACACCCTTGCCTTGTTGGCCGGCGAAGCGCTTAAGTCTGGGCGTTACGATGTGATCTTCAGTGCCAATGTGCAGCCCCAACTGTTCGGCGCGTTCAGTCTGATGTGGTCGGCCAAGGCCGCGCAAGACAAGGTTAACCCGTTGCGCGACAGGCTCGGCACGCAAATAATGGATGCTCGCCTCAATCTAGTTGATGAGCCGCTCAACCGGCTCGGCCTGGGTTATCGGCTGTTCGATGACGAGGGCTCGGCCACGGCCGCGGTGACGCTGGTCAA
>NZ_CEYAVF010000055.1:4239-8326 GCF_982785585.1 Reinekea sp.
CGGCGAACGGCGCCATGCTGTGCGCGGCGTCACGGTGGCCGGCAACCTCTACCAGATGTTGCAGCAAGTCGTCGCGGTGGGCGATCAGAGCCACTGGAACGACAGCCGTCACAGCTGTATGGCAAGCGTGCGCTTTGCCGACCTCGCGATTGCCGGCAGCTAAATCGGCAGGCGCGTTGAGCCGGCTTTTCTGCTAATCTGCCGGCTGTTTCTTCAGTCCAAATCATATCTGTGCACTATACCAACGAACAACTTAAGGTGATCGCGCACGGCGCCGGCCATGCGCGCATCATCGCCGTGGCCGGGTCGGGCAAAACCCAAACCTTGACCGCCTATGTCCAGAATCGCCTGAGTCAGGGCGCTAATCCGCGCCGCCTGTTGGTCTTGATGTACAACAAGGCGGCACAGCTGGCGTTCGAGCAGCGGCTCAAGAATTTGGTCGGCGGACAGGCGATCCCCGATATTCGCACCTTTCACTCGCTCGGCTATCGAATCTGCCAGACCCTGGTGAAGCAGGGCGACATGCCGGCCTTTCAGAAAAACCTGATGCAGGACAGCGAGCTGGAGCCGATCGTTTGGCGCCTGCTGCGCGAGTTGGCCGATCCGTCGATCGCCGAGGATCTGCTCACGCGCAAGAAAAAATGGGTTGAACCGGCCCTGGCTTACTTTGAATTGGTTAAGAGTTCCATGGAGTCACCGGAAATCGTCTTTGATGGCACCGGATTGCCCGTTCAGTGTCAATTTTTTGTCACCGCTTTCTATAATTTCGAGCAGTGGCGCATGGACCAGGGCAAGCTGACCTTCGCCGATCTAATCTATGAACCGGCGCGCCGCTTTAAGGCCTCGCCTGCGCTGGCTGCGCAGTTTGGCGGTCATATGGCGGAAATTATTGTCGATGAGTTTCAGGATATTAATCCGGTCCAGCAGTTCTTGCTCAATACCCTGCACGGCGGCCGCGGTCAGGTGATGGTGGTTGGCGATCCGGATCAGACCATCTATGAATTTCGCGGGTCCAAACCGAGCCTGCTGACCCATGAATTCGACCGGGTCTTTGGTGCGGTAACCGATTATCGCCTGAGCCATACCTTTCGTTTTAGCGATGCGCTGAGCCTCTTGGCCAATCAGGTGATTGCCGGCAACTATGCCGATTCGGCCGAGCGGACCCAGTGCATTTCCCATAGCTCGACCGGGCCCACCCGGGTGACCCAGTTGCCAACCGCCGATAGCGCGGTCGGTGCACTGCAGACGATCCAGGCCTGGGCGGCGAGCCGGCCGCTGTCGGATATTGCGGTGATCAATCGACTCTGGGCCAACAGCGCGCGGATTGAGTTGGCACTGCTGGCCCAGGCCATTCCCTACCATATGGATAATCAACAGACCGTGCTGGAGCGCTATGAACTGCGGCCGTTCCGGGTTCTGCTGCAGATCGCCGCGGGCCAGGTCGCGGGCTGGGATGAGCGCGCGCGCAGCCAAGCCTGGCAAAGCCTGTTGACCCAGCCCTACCTGAAAATCAAGAAGGCGACGGTGGATCAACTGATTCAGCGCTTGGCCGACACCACCGAGCACTGGGGCCGAAGCCTGCGCAATGCCATTCCGGAGAGTCTGTCGACCTATCAGTCGGCCGCCCTATTCGAGCGCGCGCGCTGGATCGAGAAAGCTGAGCGGGCAGAAGGCGCGGCCTTTCCGGTGGTGCATGGCTGGATTC
Organism: Reinekea sp.; assembly: GCF_982785585.1. Lineage (NCBI taxonomy): Bacteria > Pseudomonadati > Pseudomonadota > Gammaproteobacteria > Oceanospirillales > Saccharospirillaceae > Reinekea > Reinekea sp. The sequence goes on from NZ_CEYAVF010000055.1 coordinate 5,945, forward strand.
AACAAACGGATTATTTGGCGGCGCTCAAGGACAATGCCTTTTCGGCCGCGCAGGTTGAAGACCAGGTGGCGACGGTTAAGGCATTTGCGCAATTTGTGCGCCAGGCGAAGTGGACGCTGCGCGACGGGGCCGATCAGCTGGCCGAGCTGGTCGAGCGCAAGACGCCGAGCCATGTCGATGCCTTACTGATCACGTCGATTCACAAGGCCAAGGGCCGAGAGTGGCCCTGTGTGATCATTCCCGAGGTCAATGACCGGTTCTTTCCCTATCAGCCCGAAGGTGAGTTGACCCTGGCGAGCAGTGCGGCCAGTGAGCGGCGCCTACTTTACGTCGGTCTAACCCGGGCGCAGCAGGAACTGGTCTTGCTGACGCCGGTGCCAGAGTCCGCCGAGCTGGTGTCGGCCCTTATGCCCGCGGCCTATGTCGAGGGCCTGGAGGCCTTTGTGGCGCATCTAGCTGAGCCGGTCGGCGAGTTAGCCTTGCCCAGTGGCATGCATCGGGCCAGTGTCGAACATTATGGCCGGGTCAAGGGTCTCGAGCCGGTAAGCTGGCGGGTACGGGGCAGCCAAGATTTGACCGCGGCCACGGTGGAGCATCCAACTCTCGGGGTCGGTCGCGTCCTAGAAGATAGTGACGCTAAGTTATCGATTCAGTTTCGCCAAGAAAATCAGGCGCGCAGCTTTAAGCGCGACATCGTGCTGCCCCTGCTGACTGTCTTGGCTGACTAGTGCCGCGCCGGAGCCACTTGGTCGACGAGTTAGCTGAGCAAGGCTGCGTTTATTGGCGGGACAGCGCCAGCCCTAGCGCAACGTCATCATCAATAGAGCAAAAAAAACCAGCATACCCCCACCAAGAATAGCCAAGGCAAGAATTTGACGGCGCGCCATTTGCTGCTTTAAGACAATATTTTTATTGAGCATCGGATTCGGTCCTGAACGAGGCCTAAAAACTGCCCGTTCCCGCATCTGGCAACACGTAAGTTGCGCATAACAGGTTAGGGAGCAGGTTGTCGGCGTTGACGGCTAGCAAACAGGATGCAAAGGCCAGAACAGGAAAGACTATCAATATTCTTTATTTTAAATGTCGAATCGATCCCAAAAATAGTATGGGCGCACAGGTTCACAGTCTAGCTGTTAAGCAGTTCCACCTATTATGTCGACTGAGTCCTGCCGATTTGTGATCCGATTCACAACAACTCAGGCCTTGAGCAGATCGTATGCCTCCCGGATCTTCTGCGTTTTTTCAGTCGCCAATTTCATCATTTCCTCTGGCAGACCTTTGGACACCAACTTATCGGGATGATGCTGGCTCATGAGTCGGCGATAGGCCTTTTTGATATCCGCTTGGGAATGCTGCGGGGTGACTTCGAGAATGGCGTAGGCTGCTGCTTTGCTGGCGACCGAGCCGGTTGCGCGATTGCCGCTGTGCTGCTGGCCGCCGTCGTATTGGCCATCGCCTAAGCCCATGCTGAATTGAACTAGGGCTTCGATCTGGCGAAAAACCGATTCGTGAAAACCCAACATCTGGCACAGTTTTAACAGTAACTGTTCTTCGGCCGGGTGTAGATCGCCATCGGCATAGGCGGCCTGGACCTGCAGTTCGATAAACATGCGCATCAGGTTGGCACGTCTATGACACTCTTGACGAAATTGCAGCATCACCTCTTCGAGAGGAAAGTCGTCCTGCTTGCCCTTGATAAACAGCCGCATAGCGGCTTGACGCATCTCACCGCTTAAATTCATCTTGTCCATCACAGTCTCGGCCAGCGATATCTCATCGGATGAGACCTTGCCGTCGGCTTTCGCGACGGCGCCCATGACCGAAAAGGTGGCCGTAAAGAAGGCCATCTGCACCCGTTCCTGGTCGCCCGGCGATAGTTTTCCACCGATGGCGCGCGCTGCGGTATCGATGTTATGGCCCAGTGCCATACCGAACATGGCGCCCAGCGGACCGCCGAGGAAAAATCCAAAGGTACCGCCGACTAATTTGCCCCACCAACTCATGGTTAATCCTTACTTTCAATTATTGTGCATTCAATTCATTTGGCTGGCGGCTTATGGAGCCAGGCTGCTGTGACGATACGCGCCGAACTTAGCAGTCGCCATCTTTGGTTAGTAAATTACCATATTGAGTTGGTCGGCGATCCCGGAATAGGCCCCATTCCTGCCGCAATCGATCGATCGCATCCAGGTCAAAAGTATGGCACGCGACGCCCGTCTCGGTCTTAGACAGCTCTTGCACCAGGGCGCCGGTTGGGTCGCTGATAAAGGATGAGCCATAAAAGGTAATGGCGGAGCGCTCGATAGTTTCTTCACCGACCCGATTGCTGGCCAACACCGGAATGACATTAGCCGCCGCATGACCCTGCTGGGTGCGTTGCCA
>NZ_CEYAVF010000056.1:0-7603 GCF_982785585.1 Reinekea sp.
CCGCCCTGATCCATAATGGTTTTGGCCTGAACCCCAAGAGGTGTACCTGCTTTTACTGCTGCACGTAACATGTCACCGGTCGATATCTGTGGAATTGAATACTTCTCACAAATAAATTGAGCTTGTGTACCTTTACCAGCACCAGGTGCCCCGAGCAAAATAATACGCATTAACTACGTACTCCTCTTTCAATTACGTTTTGGCGGCCGCAGCTTGTAAACTGCTTAATTTACAAGCAAAAGTGCCACCAACTTATTTTAGGCTGGCGTACTTTACCTTTGCCCCCCCTTAGATACAACTTATGAAGGGCTTAGGTAGGTGCTGAAAACCATATACTCGGTATGGCGCGAACCGCTCTCGCCCGGCCAATACTAACTCAGCCGCGCCAGCACTGCCTCTAAACCCAACGACTAGCCGGTATTGCGCATCCCGGCGGAGATACCCGCCATGGTCACCTTAAGCGCCTGTTCCAGGATTGGATCGATTTCCCCGGCTTTACGCTCCCGCTTGAGCAGTTCGGCCTGCAGATAGTTGAGTGGATCGGTGTACGGACTGCGCACGTGGATCGACTGCGCCAACAACGGATCCGACTCCAGCAGCCGCGTTTGACCCTTGAGCTGGTTAAGCAAGAGCTCACAGCGCTTTAGGTCGGCGCGCAATTGGGTGCCCAAGCTGTGGTATTCCGGCGCCACCAGCTGCTGCTCGTAATAGGCCGCGATCGAGCCATCGGCCTTACCCACGACCATTTCCAATAGATCCAAATAGGCGGTGAAAAACGGCCAATCGCGGATCATCTCGGCCAGCGTCTCCGGTTCCTGCTCGAGGGCATGTTGCAGCGCCTGCGGGGCGCCTAACCAGGCTGGCAAATTAAGCCGAACTTGCATCCAGGCAAACACCCATGGAATCGCGCGCAGGCTCTCAATGCCTCCGCCGGCCTTGCGTTTGGCCGGTCGACTGCCTAGGGCCAGCTTGCCCAATTCCTGCTCGGGGGTAAGCGAGCGGAAATACGGCACAAAACGGGGATCTTCGCGCACCACCTGACGGTAGTGCTGCAGACTCTGATCCGACATCTGTTCAATCAGATCGCGCCAAGCCTGTTTTGGGGCTGGGTTGGGCTCCATGGTCGCGCGCATGGTCGCGGCCACATAGATGGCCAAACTGCGGATCGCCACGCGCGGCAGGCCAAACTTATAGCGGATCATCTCGCCCTGTTCGGTTACTCGGATCTTACCCGGCACCGAGCCCGGCGGCTGCGACGCCATGGCCTTTTCAACCGGACCGCCGCCACGACCGACCGTGCCGCCGCGACCGTGAAACAACATCATCGAGATATTGCGTTTATTCGACAATTCGACCAGCGTTTCCTGGGCCTTGTATTGGGCCCAGGTGGCGGTTATTTTGCCGGCATCCTTGGCCGAATCCGAATAGCCAATCATCACCGTCTGCTTGGCGCCACTGTATTGGGTATACCAGGGGTTCGACCAGAGCGCTTCCATGACCCGAGGGGCGCGATCGAGATCGGCGAGCGTCTCGAACAGCGGCACGATGGGCACATTCCAGGTGACCCCGCTTTCACGCAGTAACAGCGCCACGGCTAAGACATCGGACGGCTGTTGGGCCATCGAAATGATGTAATGCGAGAGCGTTTCCGCCGGCTCATTGGCCACCACGGTACAGGTGTTCAAGACCTCTAAGGTGTCGGCACTAGGTTGCCAATGGCGCGGTACCAACGGGCGTTTGTTATTCAGCTGCTCATAGAGAAAGGCCTGACGCTGCACTTCGTCCCAGGCTTCGTAGTCGCCCAAACCGACATGCGCAACGATTTCATGCAACGCTTTGACGTGCCGTTCACTGTCCTGACGCACGTCTAGCGGCACCAGATTTATGCCAAAACACTGGACTCGACGAATGGTGTCGAGCAGTTCACCATCTGCGACCCGATGCAGGCCCACCTTGGTCAGGGCGTCGTAACAGGCACTCAAGGGCTCGAGCAGTTCGGCTTTGGACTGGATCGGAATCTCTTTATTGATGCCGGTGTCGTTCAGCTGCGCTTCGGTCCAGCGCAGGGTCGCCATGAGGCGATCGCGTATCTGGTGCATACAGACCCGATAAGGCGTCTTAGAGCCCTGCCCATAGGTTGCACGAAAGTCCTCATCGGCCACATCCATACTCAGGCGCGCGGCCAGTTGGTTGATATCACGCAGATATAGATCTGCGGCCATCCAGCGGCCCAGGAGGATCACCTCTTTGGTCACTGCATGGGTCACATTGGGATTGCCGTCGCGATCACCACCCATCCAGGAATAGAAATGAAAGGGGCAGATGTCTTTGGCCAAACTCTGGCCCGTTGTGCGGCGGGCCACCGCATCGAGTTCACGGAGAAAATCGGGCACCGCGCTCCACAAGGAATTCTCAATCACCGCAAAACCCCATTTCGCTTCGTCGACCGCCGAGGGCCGCTCATCGCGCACCTCATCGGTATACCAGACTTCATCGATGGTCGAGCGCAAACGCTCCTTGATTTGGTCGATTTCATAGCGAAACAGGTCGGTGCGCGATAAATCGCGCAATGCGTTGGAGACGTTCTCATATTTGCGAATCAGGGTACGGCGGGTGATCTCGGTGGGATGGGCGGTCAACACCAGTTCTATATTGAGCTCGTTTAGTACCTTAGCGACCTCTGCCTTGCCGTGTTTTTCGGCAATTTGGGCTAAGGTCTCTTCCAGAATATCCCGTTTATCGGACTCGGCACTGGAGAAAAACTGTTGCTCGGCAATATTGGCCAAATTCAGGAACTGGTTAAACGCGCGCGCGATCGGCAAGATATCCTTGTCTTCCAGCGCCGCCATCACATTGATCAGGGGTTGGGCGTCGGCATCATCGGCTTTATTTACCTGCTTACCCAGGTTGCGGATCTCTTCAACCTTGCGGAACAGTTGGGGCCCGTGGTTCTCCAGCAAGGTGTCACCGAGCAACTCACCGAGCATGCGCACATTTAAACGTAAGGTATCGGGTATAACGGTCATAGTTGAAAACTCCATTGCGCTCTGGTATTGCGCTTAGTCAGCATGCTAAGAAAAACTTCAACGGCCCGCACGAGCGGGCTCCCAGTATAAAACCGCGCGACTGAGAGACCCTCGTCCCCGTCCGTCGGCCATCACTTGATTAAATCGCGCACATCCACGGCGCTCATTCCAGCGCTCAAAATAGCCTCAATGCCGATATCGGTATCCTCAAAGGCGACACAGCGTTCCGGCGCCACATTCAGGCGCTGGGCCGCCGCTAAGAAGACATCCGGTGCCGGCTTATGACGGGCCACATCATCGGCCGTGACCAGCGCATCAAAGTAATGCGCTAGCTCCAGTTGCCCGAGCAACATCTGTGCTCCAGCCCGACTGCTGCCGGTCGCGATGGCCAGCGGCTTGGTGCCGAAAAACTGTTGCACGATGGCCAGAGTTTCTGCGATCGGCGTCGCCTTGGGCATCAACGCTCGAGAAAGCCCCTCTTTCATCGCTTTCGCGGCCTGCAGATCGATCTCTAGGCCCGCTTCGGCGGATAAAATCTGCAGTGTTTCAAATGTGGGCACGCCGCCGAGCTGGTAAAACCGGGGTTTGGAAAAAGGCAGCCGATAGTGCTCGGCGACCTGCTGCCAGGCGATATAATGCAAGGGCATGGTATCGACTAGGGTGCCGTCCATATCGAAAATTAGGGCGTCGGCTTGCGCCAAACGATACTGCAATTCCGGGCTAAGACTCATAGGGTCGATTCACTTAAACGAGGCAAATAGAATATCACGCTTGCCGCAGAATGAAATTACGCCAATTCCAACGCAGCCTGCCTGATACTGAGGTACTGAGCCTTCCTGGGTGTCCGTGCGCATAAAAAAGGCCCGTCGCAGGTGCAATCGGGCCCTATTGGATCAAGACTGTTGCGCCCTATTCGATCAGAGCATCGGCCGGCTGGATCTGGGATCCGTCTATATAGGTGCCGTCGAAAACCTCATCGATACTGGGTTGAATCAGACCCAGACCACCGCCTAAGGTTTCGATGCGCAATTCCCAGATGCCATTCATACGCCGTTGGATTAGCGCGCTGGACTGATCGCGAATAATCGTTGGCCGCAATATAATCAACAGATTGGTTTTCTCTTTCTTGGTCGATTTAGACTTGAACAGATTCCCGATAATCGGCAAATGGCCCAGTATTGGCACCCGGCTTTCAAATTCTGTGATTCGGTCTGAAATAAGGCCACCCAAGACAATGGTCGCGCCATCATTGACCAGAACCTCGGTTTTCACCTGACGTTTGCTGGTCACCAGGTCGACGGCACCAGCGGTATTCTCACCAATAAGGGATTCAACAGTCTGATCGACTTCCAAGCGAATGGCACCATTCTGTTGCACGTGCGGAATCACCGACAGGGTGGTGCCGACATCTTGCCGATTGATAGTAAAGGGGTTATCCGTTGTGCCGCTGCCGCCGGTCTTAAAGGGCACCGAGCTACCGACCGTGATAAAGGCTTCGCTGTTGTCGAGCGTCATCACACTGGGCGTCGACAATAGATTGGTGTTACTTTCCGATTCCAAGGCTTGGATGATCAGACCAAAGTTGGCGGTGCTGCCAAAGGGATCCGCCAAAGCTAGGAAACCACCCGTTGGCACCTGGCTGATGGCACCCAGTGCCGAACCGGCGGTGGTTACCGCCGTACCGACACCCGTCGCCAGCTGCCCCAGGGATGCACCGGCGATGCTCGAACTGGATGAGGCAAACGGCAGGCCATCGACTACCCGCTCCGGGTTGGTCGCCCATTGCACACCCAAGGCATCGCCGTTGCTGCCGGTCACCTCGACAATGGCGGCTTCGATCAGCACCTGATCGCGGGTCACATCGAGCTGGGCGATAATAGCTTCAAGCTCGCTCAGCTCAGACGGTTCGGCACGCACAATTAGGGCATTTTGATCTTCATCGGCAAGAATCGATACCGGCTGGCTCGGCGGCTCACCCTGACCGCCCTGCGCGCCACCCGGAGCGGCGATACCTTTAAGGATTTCAGCCATTTTCTTAGCATCGGCGTTATTGAGGAAAATCACCTTGTAAGAGGTGTTCTCTTCAGAGGGGGTGTCGAGCTTTTGGATCAGTTCAACAATCTGTGCTCGAGAGTCGGATTCACCCTTGATAATAATTCGGTTGCTGCGCTCATCACCGACCAGCAAAACGCCTCGGTTAGAACCGGAACTGGAGCGAGCGCCCTGATTACCAGCCACCACGGCCGCGGGTGAGATCCGTTCTAACAGGGTAATCATGCCACCAACCCAAGCATGCTTGAGATTGACCACCTCTATTTCTTCGCTGCCGGCCTTATCGAGCAGGTCGATGATTTCTGACAAACGCTCAATATTGGTGGCCCGATCCGCGACGATCAGCACATTGGCAGACGGCACACCCGCCAGATGGCCATATTTGGCTACCATGGGCCGCAATATGGGCACCAGTTCCATGGCCGACGCGTTTTGAATGGGGAATACTCGTGTGATAATGTCTTCACCGACCCGTCCACCCGTGGTTTCAACGTCGATACCGGCGGATTTAATATCCGACTGGCCGATAATTTTCACCACATCGCCCGCCACCACGGCGGAGAAACCGTAGACTTCCAGCGTTGCCAAGAAGGTTTCATAGATCTGTGATTGGGTCATTTCCCGTTCGGAGACCACCGTCACCTTGCCCCGAACGCGCGGGTCGATAATAAAGGTCTTGCCGGTCACCTTAGCGACCAGGTCGATCACTTCCTTTATTTCAGCATCCTGCATATTCAGCGTGTATTTTTGCTCGGTGGCGGCAAATACCAATGATGCCGAACAAAGGCAGCAGACTACCAAAGCCAATCTAACCTGAGCGAACAGAGCCATGTTCTTTACCTTTTAATATGTCGGAATGGTTTGATAGATAGTAAAAGCACGGGAACCACGACGAATTTGAATTTTTATTTCACCGCCGGTCTGCAATACCTGATTGAGTAAAACTTGGTCATTTTGGATATTGCCAACGGGCATATCGTTTACCGAGGTCACAATATCTCCTGGCCGCAACCCCACCATTTGCAGTTGCCGAGCCTGCCGGGTCACCTGATAACCCTCGGCAGAGGGTTCCAGACCCATTTCAGCCACAAACCCTTCTGGGTCTTCATTGGCGCGTCGATTCACATATTCGACCATGCCTTGCACCTGGGCTTGCAGGTCGGCGCCATTGGCCACATCGGCATTGGCTTGGGACAGGGCTTCACGGAAGGATGCGGCGGGTGCAGGTGCGTTATTCGCATTGGGATTAACCGATTCCAATATAGCCTCGGTGGCGACCTTTTCGTATCGGAGAATTTCCAACTGGCCGCGACGATCGAGAACGATCCGATCACCAAACACTTCGGCCAACACAGCCTGGCCGAACAGATCTTCTCCCACCGCGAACACCTTCCCCGCTCCGCGGCCTTCGCCGATCACGGCAAAGCCTTGGCCATCCCCACGCGCCATCACACCCTGAAGGGTTAAGTTGAGTTTTGTTTCCGGTACTTCGACAGCCTGTTTTTCGACTGCTTGGGCGGCAGCAGCGAACGCGCCAAAAAATTCCCGGCTGCCGATGGAGCGACTGATCTCCAGCCAGTCTTGACCTTGACCCGTGCCATCCTGAACCGCCGGGACCACTTTGGGCGCCACCAGCGGTGCAACGGGCAGCACCGCTAACCAAGTGATTTTCGCCAAGCCGACGCCGCAGGCGATGACCAGCAGCGCCACCAACCAACCCTGCACCGGGCGCCAGACATTAATGAGTTGGGCTTTAATATCCATTAAAACACCTGCTGGGAAATATCGAACAGGGTCGTGCCATTGCCGGGCACCCGAATCGCCATATCCTCGGCTAAGGTGCGCTGCACAGTCAGGGTTGCCAGACCGGCCGGCGTCAACGCTATATTTATATAATCTTGTTGCCGCTCGCCCTGCACCCTGAGGGTCCAGCCCTGATCGTTTGAGGCCAACTGCCCAAACAGCGTCGGCACCTGATAATTCTGCACGGTGCGACCCATGGGTATGCCGACCGGCCCCCCAGACCAGGTCAGGGAGCCATGCAAGGCACCCAATTGTTTGCCCCAACCAACCTCGGCAGAGACTGAGTCCAACTGCAACCGACCGGAAAGGCTTGCCTTATAGGCGCTGTAAATGGGGGCAAACAGGGTGTCATCGAGGTAGCCGGTTAGATTCTCGATCGCCAAGCCGGCGGGCTTGACCAGTAGTCGACCCGTTACCGCCATTTGCGCATTTTGCACACTGATCTGGACCGGCAATTTAAGGGACAACAGACCAAGCAACTGAACATCCCAGTCGACTTTGGCATAACCGTAGGATTTTAAGCGGACCAGTGCTTCACCTTGCCATAAGGTGCCGTCGGGCTCTTCCAGCGTCACACCCAAACTGGCCAACCTCGGCCCGGCCAATGGCAATAACCACTGTAGCGGCGCGAGAGCAGCCAAGGCTAGGCTGTAGCTGATCACTAGCAAAATGACCCATTTTATTTTGACTACCTTCATGAATACAGTGCAATTCCGTCGCGT
>NZ_CEYAVF010000057.1:0-2333 GCF_982785585.1 Reinekea sp.
AATCGTTGCGATCCCCATCACGCAAAATCGTCGAACTCTGTGATAGAACTGAGCCGTTAGCTATGTCACTAACGCGCAATCCACATGTGAAGTCGAATGCCAAATAACGATAAGGAGCTCCACAATGGCCAAGATCTGTCGCAACTATAAAAAGTGGGTGGAAGAGAAAATTGAACAACCGATTGATGAGTGGGTCGAAAAAACCGAAAAACGCTGCAAGAAACGCAAATGGTATGATCCGCGTCGATGGTTCTGCTGGCTGGTCACAACGCTGGTCAAGGTGGTTCGCTGGGTGGTGGTGTGGGTGGGTAAATGGCTTACCTATGTGGTCTGTCAGATCGTGACCTCGGTACTCAACTTTCTCGCCGTGGTCGTGGGGTTGATTTTGTCTATCCCCATTATTGGCCGTTTAATTGGCCTGATCTGGCACGGCTTGATCGATCTGTTCTGGCGTATTATCAGCCTGCTCGACGTGCTGGCCGGCATCTTCGGGCTGCACCTGCCCAAAAAGCTTAGAGTCTGCATCATTATTTTGATCGATGAGAAACGCAATCCGATGGCCACCGCCGCCAGCTTGCAGCCGGATATCGATAAGGCCAAGCAGATATATAAGGATACCTGCAACGTAAAATTCATCGTCAGCGCGATCCACACCCTGGCCTCTCCGGCACCCAAAGCCAACCTGGACCCTAACTGTGGTGCCGGCGCGCTGGGCGACGACCTGTGGCTTGCCGGCACCTATTACGAGAACAACGCCAATGTGCAGTGCTTTGACAGCGCCTTTTTGCGCCTTATTGGCTATGCCGCCCCGGTTGTGGTCTTTGCGGTGCGCGCTGTGGCCAACAACAAGGGCTGCTCACTCGGGCCCTTCACCGACTATGTCACCATTGAGGGTAAGGACCCGATCTGCCTGGCGCATGAAGTCGCTCATGCCTGTGGTCTGTGGCACAACGGGGGACGCGCCAATCTGGCCAATCATATTTGTGGCGGTACCGAACTGAAAGGTTGGCAGATTGAGATCGTGCGCAGTTCTCGGCATGTGACCTTTTTGTAGGGCACGGAAGGGCTATCCGGTTATAACTGTGCCTTGGAGCGGTAGATGTGAGAAAAAGCAACCAATATGTTGCTAGTTATTTAATAAGAAGCTAATATGTTTCTAATTTATAATTAGCAACATATAAGGTGCTTTATGGGGTCCTTGCTCGAGCAGATTAAAACACGTCGCATTGCACAGGCACTCAAACAGCACGATATGCTGCTGCGCGTCGGCATGTCACGGCAGCAGTATCAGCGGCTGGAATCCAAAGGCAATCCTCGGCTCGATACCCTTGAACTCATTGCCAAGGGGCTGCAGAGCGAATTATTGCTGATTCCACAGGAAAAGCTAACCGCTGTGTTGGCTATACTGGCAGATGATGCCAGCAAATCTATTCAGCCAAGCCAATCATCCCAAGAAAACCCGAGGTCATTAAACGATGATCCCTGGCAGGGACTGCTGGGAGAAACGGAATGACAACAGACATCCGCGATGAAGTGACTGTATTGCAGCTCATCCTCCATGGAACACTCGTCGGCTACCTATCGGGCTTCAAGAATGGCCGCAATGTTTTGAGCATCGCGGATGCGTTTAAAAATAGTCCTAACCGACCGACCTTTAGCTTGATTACCCACCCCAACTTCCCCAACGCAGCCAAGTTAATGGCAGAGCCGTGGGCGCGGAATCAAAGGCTGCACCCTATACTGTCAAACCTACTGCCAGAAGGCTCTTTACGTGAGCTGATAGCACAAGGTCTGAAGGTGCACGTTGATAATGAGTTTCACCTTCTCTCGTATCTCGGTGAAGATTTACCTGGGGCTATCAAAGCAATACCCATGGAGCCTGAAGATGTTCCTGACTATTTGCTCGACACCGTATTAAGCGCGCATGGTAAGGCCAAGGCGATTAAATTCGTTAAAATCAGCCAAGACAACAAGTTTTCCTTGGCTGGCGTGCAGATGAAATTTTCCATGAAGGAAAAGGATGGGCGCTATAATCTATCAAAGGGGGATGTACTAGGTGACTGGATCATTAAAACCGCATCAACAAAACACAAATATGTACCGCTGAACGAATATACTTCAATGTCTCTTGCTGGGCTAGTAGGTGTTGATATACCTGAGATCAAACTCGTTGATCTGGACAAACTTGATAATCTGCCACAAATTAACTTACCCGACGAGAAGCAGGCCTTTGCCATCAAACGTTTTGATCGTGAGGATGACCAGCGTATCCACATGGAAGACTTCGCACAGATTTTGGTGAAGTACCCACACGAAAAATACACCTCGGCAAA
>NZ_CEYAVF010000057.1:2433-7392 GCF_982785585.1 Reinekea sp.
ACCTCGGCAAAACGAAGGAATTTTATGGTGCCTCAATGGCGCATTTCCAATTGTGGGCAGAAAAATCAGGTATCCCATGGCGGGCCATAAAACCACATCTAGTTGACACGCTAAGCAAGGCACGCGAGCTATGGCCTGACGCGCTAGAGGCACTGCCGATGCATGATGGACACAAAGAAGGATTGAAAGACCATTGGGGCAGGCTACACAAAGACTTTAAAATTAACACCACAAAGACAACTAACTCGCGGTTAAGGAATAGTTAGCGTTCGCATGTCGTATTTTTTTACGAAAATTCATAGGCAATCCACCCCCGCCCCCATATTAAATTTTTTTAGATTTTCGTCACAAAAAATCAAACACACTATTGCCTTACATTTTTCTGACAGACAAAATCCTTTTTTTTGATCATCACTAACAAAAAGGATAAACCAGATGCCCAACATCCTACCTCGGGTAGGGCTAATTGCAGTTTTTATTACCCTGAGTTCGTTAACCCATGCCAATTGGACAGACACCGAACCCGCCGGCCGACCGCTCAGTCAAAGTTACGGTCTGGACATTATCGATCACTACACTGGCACCTCTGCCGTACTGCAAAATGACTACAATATTCAGCTCGGCAGCCACAGTCAGTTTCCCTTAGTCCGATCCTTTGCCTTAGGCAGCGGCGCCTTACCGGGCGGTTACGCGGCACTCTATGATCTCTATAGTTTGGGCCAGACCCGGGCTGTTTCCAGTGCCTATTGTAGCTCCATTAGCCTAGCCAACCCCGCCGCCTTTAGAGTGCATTCGGGCAGCACGGTGACCTTCTTACCAGACCATTTCGATGCCGGGCAGGGCGTGTATCTGTCTAATTCAAATTGGCAACTCGATTGCACGCCCGACGACGCCTCTTACCGGCTTCAGCTAACGTCCCCAGAGGGCCTGCGATATTACTATCGCGACAGTGCGGCCAATGCCTACTTGGCGCAACGCCAATTGGGGCTGCCCAGCACCTTGATGGATAGCGCAGGCAACTATTTGAGGTTAAATCTATTAAGTGTGCAGACACTGGAACTGACCTCACGGTTCAATCAATTTGTGATCGATACCGACAAGGTGACGATCAATACCCGGACCGAACCCATCGCCCGGTTTGCCATCACGAATCGGTCAAAACAACTGACCGTCACCTATCAGGGCGGTGGCACCTGGCAATACCACTACGATTCGGCAACCCAGCAGCGCGTATGCAATCCATTAGGCGCTTGCGTCACGGTGGTCTACGCCGCCAGTCGCTTGGACGCGCCCCACAACACACCCAGAGTCGCCTCGCGCCAGTTCAGTATTCCGGCCCACGGCAGCTACAGCATTGGCTACCTCTATAGGCGTGACAGCGACGGCGCCTTGGTGACCACCGCCAACCACGGGGTTTACCAAATGGCCTACCGCTTTTATGAAAAGTGGTCCCCCAACAGTACCGTCTACAACTGGCAAAACGGCGCCCTGTTACAGCAAACCCAGTTCGACAACGCTGGCACCTACACTGACAAGCGCATGCAGTATCTGCAGGCCTATGCCCCGCCAGCAGGGACTGCCAATGCGAGCAGGCGTTCTCACGCCGTGCTTAAGGAGAGCGTTGAGAAGCGTTGGGTACCCAACGCCGGCGGTCAGTTTGTTTGGATCGGCAGCGTTAAAAAAACCCTCAGCGATTTTGACCGCTATTACCGCCCTCAGCTCACCCGTTACAGCTACCCCAGCACGGCATCGAGCGAGGGGCAGTCACCTGGCGCATCGGATCTGTTTCCCAGCATCGAAACCTACACCCGCTACGCCCAATTGCCCGGCATTCATCATCTGGGCCTAGTGGCAGAGAGCGGCATTAGCGGGTTGCCCTATAAAACCATTAACCGCTACCACGCCAATGGGTTGGTGCAGAGTCGATCGGAAAACGGGCGCATCACCCGATACGACTATGGCGCCTACGATGAATTGAGCCGCGTGACCGACCCCCTGTTAAACGTCACCACCTACCACGACTACCACCAGGGTGTGGCCCGCAAAGTGGCCGGACCGGAAGGCTACCGTGCTTCCCGAACGGTGAGCGAGGGCCAGATTACTGCGCAGACCCGATGGGGGAATCGCACCACCCGTTATGGCTTTGATGTGTTTGGCAAGCTGGAATGGGAACAGCCAGCCGAGGCCAGCCGAGCGACCATTCTGTACTCCTACGATTACCCGGCCAGCGGTGGCTTTTCGACCAGCCGGATCAATGGCACTCAATCCGAGACAACTCACTTTAATGGCTTGGGCATGGCCTACCGAGTAGAGGTGAATGGCACTGGGGTTGGCACCGGTTCGGCCTACCATTATAAGGTGGACTATCAGCACAATGATGATGGCAGCGTGAAATCCCAATCGGTGCCGGTGCCCTATAGCCAAAATGTGACCGATGCCAATCGAACTCTTTTCAAACAACACCCTAACGGCCTGCGCTATGAAATTCGCGGCGCCGACGGCAGCTTAACCCAGCTCGATTATATCGGTCCGTTTGAGATAAAAGTAACCGATAAAGAAGGGGTGGTGAAATATGAGAAAAGCCGCCTGTTCGGTGACTTCGGTTCCGAAGCGGTGGTCGAGGTGCGTCATCCCGCCGGCGGCGATCACCCCAGCGCTGCCACACAGATCAATATGAGCTATCTAGACAATGGTTTGCTCGACAAGGTTGTGGCGGTCGGTAAAACCCAATACTTCAATTACAACGCGGAAGGCCTATTGGCTTCCTATTCCACGCCCGAAACCGGCCTGGTGCAGTATCAATACGATGCCAACGGCCAGCTCGTCTACCAAAAGATTAATGAAGACAGCCCCGTGCGCTACCAATACGACGGCCTCGGCCGCCTAACCGCGGAAATATTTACCACCCCAAGCCTCAATGTCACGCACACCTACGACGACCTGAATCGTCGCCAAACCCTGCGCAAGAATGGTTTGAACTGGGCCTACACCACCGATAAGGACGATCAAATTCTAACCGCCCAGCTTACTCATATCACCTCCCAAGCCGTACCAGCCGTGATCAATACCTATCCGATCTATTCCAACTATTCCGGTCGATCGCTGCCGCCGCGCGGGCCCACTGGTCCGCAAACGGTTAGCCATGGCAAGAACATCGATGATGTCGGTGAGCTGGTGTGGAACTTTGCCTACAGTTACAGCCCAGAAGGCGTGCTCAATACGGTGCAATACCCAGATCGGGAGGTGGTGGGTTACCAACCCAATCGGATCGGCCAAAGCACCCAGGTGGGCGACTACATCAGTCAAATTCAATACTGGCCTAACGGCGCTTTGAAATCGCTGCGCTATGGCAATGGCCTGGTATCGAACTATCAACAGTCAGCCGACAGCGGCCAGATCAGTGGCATTCAACACGCCAACCTGTGGAGTAAGGCCTACCAATTTAGCAATGGCACCTATGTGTCGGGCATTACCGATCGACTCAATCCGGCTAAGAGTCTCAACTTCAGCTTCGACCAACTTTATCAATTAAAGCAGGTGAAAAATGCCCAGGGCGGAGTGATTGAGTCCTTTAGCTATTCGCCGATAGGGGATTTGGTGCGCAAGCAAACCGGCAATCAGGTGATCGATTACCTCTACAGCCCTGTGTCCAATCGGCTCAGCTCGGTCAAGAAAAATGGCTTAAACCAACTGCTCGGCTATTCACCCGACGGCCGAGTGATGACCTATGGCGGCGACAGCTATGGTTATTCGGATGACAAGCTATTGGTTGAATACGATAACAACAACGGCATCACCTGGAACTATCTATACGATGGCAATCACAACAAACTGCTCACTCTAAAAAATGGCCAGCCATACCATTACACCCTCTACGATCCCAGCGGCCGTCTGATGTTTGAGGAGCGGCCCGCCAGCGACGTGACCTCGAACCTGATCTATCTCGATAACCGCCTTATGGCGAAGCGCGATGGCCAATACGTACTCGACTATGTGGAATGCGATTACCAAGAAGACATAGCGCGCAAAAAAACCTACCTATATCACCGCCCAGTCTATCTGCAGAAGGGTACCGTTACCCAAGCCTATCTAGATAGCGGCGGACTAACCCACGGCGGTACCGCAGCGGTCGCCTTTGTCGGCGACTGCGGCACGAATGCCTACGACAGTTGGAATCACCAAATATTTCCCAATGAAGGGGCCCTGGCCGAGGTCAGCCCAGTGCGCCGGGAAAAGTGGTTATTTATCCAACAACGGGATTCTGCGGGCGTTCCTCACGGCAGTACTGGCGATCAATGGCTGTATGAATACCAAACCAAAACCGCCAACGGGGGCGTGCGCCGTGAATACGTATCCAGTGGTACCTGGCGGCACTATTACTGTTACCAACATTACCAGGTGTCGCTCTACCGCCGGCCCGAACTGATGAACACCGGCCGGACGGACCTTCTCGGCCGCACCAGCGGCAAGTACCGCACCCAATCCAAATCGTGGCGCGCCTGGCAACGTAAGCCGAACTTCAACTGCCAAAATCCACCGTTAGATCCAAACCAAATCCCCTGGGGCTAAGGAGACACATATGAAATTGATCAACCGATGTTCAATGCTCCTCCTAGCGGCCCTGTTGCTCGGTACCGGGCTGCTATCCACCCTGGTGAGTGCCAACGCGGCTGGGGAAACCATTACCTTTTACCACCACGACCACCTCGGCAGCCCGATTATGGCCACCAACGAAACCGGCGCGGTCTTATGGATACGGGAATACAGCGCCTACGGTGACCCCAAAACCCAAGGCGCCGCCGAGACAGTGAGCTACGCCGGCCACGAGTATTACCCCGAGTCCAACCTGACCAATATGGGTGCCCGCTGGTACAACAGCGAATTGGGCCGCTTTATGTCGCCCGACCCGGTCGGGTTTAACGCAGGCAATACCTTATCGTTTAATCGGTATTTGTATGG
>NZ_CEYAVF010000058.1:0-6729 GCF_982785585.1 Reinekea sp.
TGGGTTTTTAAGGCGGTTTTATCGCAGGCACAAAAAAGCCCGCTTCATAGCAGGCTTCTAAGCAATATTTGGTACCAGCGGCCGGACTCGAACCGGCACGCTTTTAAGGGCGCGGGATTTTGAATCCCGTGTGTCTACCATTTCACCACGCTGGCACTGTGGGGCGCTATTCTAGGGATTAATTCTTTTGTGTCAAGCACTTAGCTTAGGTTTTGGGGTCATTGGCTGACTTTCCCAGCTATGGCTGCGAATCCCCGCCATATACAGTCAACTTTGAGGAAATCGGTACCCGACAGGCGCAATTCGACCTAGGGGCCGAACTGGGTACCGGCTGACTGCTTATTGATCAATGAATGACCGCATTTACCCTACTGCGCACAACAGTCCATTAGTTTTGCAAGCCAGACTGTCATTATCGCCGCTAAGAATGGCCCTGCACCATAGAGACGGGCGGACAAATCAGATAGAATGGTCGGCCTTTTTTGGTACCCTGATAAGCCCGCATGCACCTAAACGATTTTGACTTTGAATTACCCGATAATTTGATCGCCCGCCACCCGGCCAGCGAACGCACGGGCAGCCGTCTGCTGCATCTGGCCGGTGATACCGGTCAATGCCAACACCTGCGCTTTCCGCAGTTTGAAGATCTGGTATCGCCTGGCGATCTCTTGGTCTTCAACGACACCCGGGTGATACCGGCCCGGCTGTTCGGCCAAAAGACCTCCGGCGGTAAGATCGAGGTGCTGATTGAGCGGATGACCTCCAGCCACACCGCCTTGGCGCATATTCGGGCCAACAAGAGCTCCAAGGTGGGTACCGAGCTGCTGATGGAAGGCGGCATCGAGTTGGTCGTGACCGGCCGCGATGACAATCTGTTTAAGATTGAGTGCCGCAACCCAGAGCCACTGGTCGATCTGCTCGACCAACACGGCCACATGCCATTGCCGCCCTATCTTGAACGGGCCGATGACAGCACCGACCGTGAGCGTTACCAAACCGTCTATGCCGACAAAAAAGGCGCCGTGGCTGCGCCGACGGCCGGGCTGCATTTTGATGATGCCCTGATGGCTCGACTGGCCGACAAGGGTGTCAACACAGCCTTTGTTACCCTGCATGTCGGTGCAGGCACCTTTGCACCGGTTAAAACCGAGCAGTTGGCTGACCACATTATGCATGCGGAGTGGGTCGATGTGTCGTTCGCCGTGGTTGAGCAGATTCGCGCCACTCAGGCCGCGGGTAAGCGGGTGATCGCGATCGGGACTACCAGTGTCCGTTCGTTAGAGAGTGCCTCGAGCTCTGGCGCTATTGAGCCCTTCACCGGGGACACGCGCATCTTTATCTACCCGGGTTATCGCTTTAAGACCGTCGATGCCATGTTAACCAATTTTCACTTACCCAAATCGACCTTGATTATGCTGGTCAGCGCCTTTGCCGGGCAGGATGCGGTGATGGCCGCCTATGCCGAAGCCGTGCACGAGCAGTATCGTTTTTTCAGTTATGGCGATGCGATGTTTGTCACCCCCCATAACCTACCGCCCTTAGCTAGCGAGGCCACCGCATGAGCCATTCCAGCTTTATGTCCTTCACCCTGCACAATACCGATGGCAAAGCGCGTCGGGGTACTTTGAGCTTTCCTCGGGGTGACGTGCAAACACCCGCGTTTATGCCGGTCGGCACCTATGGCACCGTTAAGGGCATGACGCCAAGAGATTTAGAAGACATCGGCGCGGAAATTATTCTCGGCAACACCTTTCATCTGATGTTGCGGCCGGGCACCGAGGTGATCAGCGACCACGGCGATCTGCACGACTTTGCCAATTGGTCCAAGCCCATCCTAACCGACTCCGGTGGCTTTCAGGTGTTCTCCCTGGGTAAGATGCGCAAGATTACCGAGGATGGGGTGACCTTTCAGTCGCCGGTCAACGGCGACAAGGTGCATATGACGCCCGAGAGCAGCATGGCGGTTCAGAAGGCGCTCGGTTCCGATATCGTAATGATCTTTGATGAGTGCACGCCCTTCCCGGCGACCCATGCCGAAGTGAAGAAATCGATGGAATTGTCACTGCGTTGGGCCAAACGTTCCAAGGATGCCCACGGCGACAGCCCGTCGGCGCTTTTTGGTATTATCCAGGGCGGTATGCTGCGCGATCTGCGTGAAGTCAGCTTGGCCGGTTTAACCGAGATCGGCTTCGACGGCTATGCCATCGGCGGCCTGAGCGTCGGCGAACCCAAGGAAGAAATGATGCAGGTACTCGATTACCTGCCCGCCCTGATGCCCGCCGACAAGCCTCGCTACCTTATGGGCGTGGGCAAACCGGAAGATCTGGTTGAAGGCGTGCGCCGCGGAGTGGATATGTTCGACTGTGTAATGCCGACGCGCAATGCCCGCAATGGCCATCTGTTTGTCACCGATGGTGTGGTCAAAATCCGTAATGCCAAGTATCGCCACGATACCAGCTCATTGGACGCCGACTGCGATTGCTATACCTGTCGCAATTTCACCAAGGCGTACCTCTATCATCTGGATAAATGTGGCGAAATGCTCGGTGCACAGCTCAATACCATCCATAACTTGCGATATTATCAGCGTTTAATGGCACAATTGCGCGGCGCAATAGAAGAAAATCGCCTCGATGCCTATGTCGAGGGCTTTTATCAGCTGCGTGGCTTGGAAACGCCGGCTTTGACACCATAAGACGACTATCCGATTTTTTGTCAACGGCCTGTATTGATTCTCGGAGCGGCACCTGCGTTCCGGCCCACCCGGTTCGGCTCGATGGACCGGGGAAGAATTTTAAAAAAAAACAAACCCATTACTTGGAGTACATCATGAAAAAGCTCGTCGCACTTGTATTAGCTTTAATCCCTGTTGCTGCCTTGGCCGCAGGCGAAACCCCAGCACAGCCCGCTTGGCAATTGCCAATTATGTTAGGTGTTTTCTTTGTGATCTTTTGGTTTATGGTTTGGCGTCCACAGTCCAAGCGTGCCAAAGAGCATAAAAACCTGCTCAGCTCGATTGGTAAGGGTGACGAAGTGGTCACAAATGCTGGCATCGCCGGCAAGGTCACCAAGGTAACCGACGACTATATCCAGGTTGAAGTGGCACCGAACGTCAGCTTAACGTTCCAAAAACACGCCATTAGCGCGACCTTGCCTAAGGGCACGCTCAAAGCTATCTAATATCGACAAACACCCAGCCTCGCTGGGTGTTTTGCTTCATCGGCCAGGGAATCACCATGCTAAATAAATACCCGTTGTGGAAATATCTAATTATCGGCTTCATTTTGGTCATTGGCGTCTACTACAGCCTGCCCAACCTGTACCCCAATGATCCAGCCGTTCAAATACGTGCTACCAAGGCGGGCGTCATCGTCAACAACAATACCTTGGCACAGGCCACTGCGGCCTTAGATGCAGCGCAAATCCAATATTTCGGTGCCGATGTGCAGGCTCAATCGCTGCTTATCCGCGTCAACAGCAATGAAGATCAACTGCTCGCTAAGGCCGCCTTGCAGGTTGGCCTGGGCAGTGACTATATAATCGCCCTGAACCTGGCCCCGACGACGCCCCAATGGCTCTCGGTGCTCGGCGGCAAACCCATGGCCTTGGGCCTAGACCTGTCCGGTGGTGTGCATTTCCTGATGGAAGTGGACATGGACAAGTACATCGGCAATCGCTTGGCCAACTTTGAAGCGGACATCAAGCGCAGCTTGCGTGAAGAGGGTATCCGCTATCGCGCCGTCAATGTGACCGGCAGTGACAGTATCCAAGTGGTTCTGGTCGACAGCGCCTTCCGCGATCAAGCCAAGACTTGGTTGAAGCGTAACGTCCCCGAGTTCCTCTATTCCGATACCGAGGTACGTGAGTTACCCTCGCTCAATCTGGTCTTGACCGAAACGGCCATCAGCGCCATGGAAGACTATGCGATTAAGCAAAACCAAACCACGCTGAGCAACCGAGTCAATGAGATTGGCGTCGCCGAGCCACTGGTTCAGCGTCAGGGTCGTAACCGAATTGTGGTTGAATTACCCGGCGTGCAAGATACCGCCAGCGCCAAAACCATTTTGGGCAAGTCCGCTAACTTGGAATACCGTCTGCAATCCAAAGACGGTAATGGTGACCTCTTTACCTTTAAAGATAGCAGCCGCACGGTCATGCTGGAAAAAGACATAATTGTGACCGGCGACAGCGTCACCAATGCCTCAACCACATTCGACGAGAATGGTACCGCGGCCGTTTCGGTCACGCTTAACAGCGCCGGCGGCGCGCGCATGGGCGAGACCACCAAGAACAATCTTAAGCAACCGATGGGCGTGGTCTTTATCGAACAGAAGTCTGAGCTGCTCGGCTATGAGACCATCAACGGTGAGCAGGTGCCGCAATATCGTAATTTTGAAGTACGCGAAATCATTTCGCTGGCGACCATTCAGGGCATCTTCTCGTCCAACTTCCAGGTCACCGGCCTCGATAGTCCGGAAGAAGCCTCGGAACTGGCGCTGCTGTTGCGCGCCGGCGCCCTGGCCGCACCGATGACCTTTGTGGAGGAACGCACGGTGGGCCCGAGCCTGGGTGCTGAAAACATCGCTAAGGGTTTGGAGAGCGTGGTGATCGGCTTTGGCTTGGTCATACTCTTTATGATTGGTTTTTATAAGGTCTTTGGCGTCTTTGCCAGCGTCGCGCTCTCGGTTAACCTGATCTTGGTGACCGCGGTTATGTCGATCCTCGGTGCCACCCTGACCCTGCCCGGCATTGCCGGCATCGTCTTAACGGTCGGTATGGCGGTCGACGCCAACGTGTTGATCTTCTCGCGCATTAAAGAGGAACTCGCCCTCGGCCGACCGATCCAGACCGCCATCGACGCCGGTTACAACCGCGCCTTTGTGACCATTCTGGATGCCAACATCACCACTCTGATCGTTGCCGTGATCCTCTACGCCATCGGCACCGGTTCAGTCAAGGGCTTCGCCGTGACCCTCTCGGTCGGTATTATTACCTCGATGTTTACCGCCATTATGCTAACCCGCGGCCTGACCAATCTGGTCTATGGCGGCCGAGTTGTCACCAAGTTACCCATTTAAGGAGACCAGTATGTCTGAAGTGAAAGTGCTCGACTTTATGGGTAAACGCAAAATAGCCCTGTTTCTGTCCGCCGTCCTATTGCTGGTCTCGGTGCTATCTCTGGCGACCCGCGGCCTCAATTTCGGCCTCGATTTCACCGGTGGCGCGCAGATTGAATTGGGCTTTGAACGCAGTGTGGATGTTGAACTGATCCGCTCTACCCTGGTCGATGCGGGCTACAAAGATGTCGCGGCGCAGTATTTCGGCAATAACACCGATGTGCTCATCCGCATGCAGGAAGACAACAACCCGGCTCTGGGTGAGGAAGTTCTCAGCTTGGTGCAAGCCATGCGCGACGACGTCAGCTTGCGCCGCAACGAATTTGTCGGCCCTCAGGTCGGTGAAGAACTGGCCAACCAGGGCGGCATCGGCATGCTGGTCGCCTTGGGCTTGGTGATGCTCTATATCGCCTTTCGTTTCCAATTTAAGTTTGCCATCGGCGCCGTGGTCGCCTTGGTACACGATGTGCTGATTGTGCTCGGGTTTTTCTCCCTGACCCAGATGGCGTTCGACCTCACGGTGCTCGCCGCGGTGTTGGCTGTGATCGGGTACTCGTTGAACGATACCATTGTGGTCTCTGACCGGATCCGCGAAAGCTTTCAGACCTTGCGCAGTAACGATATCTCGTACCTGATCAATATTTCGCTGACGCAAACGCTGGGCCGAACCATTATCACCTCCTTCACCACGGTCTTGGTGCTACTCGCCTTGGCGGTGCTCGGCGGTGAGATGATCTTTGCTTTCGCCATCGCCTTAATCGTCGGCGTGGCGATCGGTACCTACTCGTCAATCTATGTCGCCGCCAACATCCTGATGCTAATGAACATCTCGAAAGAGGATTTGATCCCGCAAGAGCGCGAGCAAGTCGATCAGGATGAGGTGCCCAGCTGGCTTAAAGATGAAGGCAACGAAGCCGACGAAAAACCTTAGTCAGGCGCGCCATTGCAGAGCCGAAGGCCGGTCTTAGACCGGCCTTTTTTATTGTTTCCGCCAGTTGCCCGGCACTTGTCGCTTATAGTACAGTGCTGGGCATAGGCCTTACTGATTAGACGAAACCAACATGACAACAACACGTGTACTAACGGGTATTACCGCCACCGGCAACCCCCACCTGGGTAACTACGCCGGCGCCATACGCCCTGCTATCTTGGCCAGCCAAAGCGCCAATGCCGAGTCCTTTCTTTTTTTAGCCGACTACCACGCCCTGATTAAAAGCCATGAACCGGCGCTGATCCGTGAGTCCGCGCGCTCGATTGCGGCCACCTGGTTGGCCACCGGCCTGGACCCGAATCGGGTGACCTTTTACCGCCAAAGCGATGTCCCCGAAATACTCGAGTTGTGCTGGATTCTGACCACCATCACCGCCAAGGGCCTGATGAATCGAGCGCATGCCTATAAGGCCGCGGTGCAGGATAATTTGTCGGGCAGCGAAGCTGATGCCGACAAGGGTATCGAGATGGGTCTGTTCAGTTACCCGATCCTGATGACGGCCGACATCCTGATGTTCAATGGCCAGAAAATACCGGTCGGCAAAGACCAGGGCCAGCACATCGAAATGGCGCGTGATATTGCCCAGCGCTTTAATCATCTCTACGGCGAGACCTTCAGCCT
>NZ_CEYAVF010000059.1:0-5848 GCF_982785585.1 Reinekea sp.
TCGCGCAGGTTAAGGGTCTCGCACGCGCCATCGAAGTTGAGCTGCGTTAGGGCGCAAGTGTACCGTCGGCCAGGCGCACCCAGCACAGATGCCAGCGATCGGCATCCAGCGTTGGCCGAATCAGCACGAGGGCCAATTAGCGTATCAGCAGCCTTACCAGAGGTTTACCTAGGACAAGGGGCACCCGTTTCAACTTCTGGTATTATTCGCTAATCATATTTTCATCGGGTGGGTTATGAGGCGCGGGCAAGCCATAGAGGTTCGTTTTCTCCTGCTATTTTTGCTGGTTACCTTGCTGCTGGCCGCTCAGTCGCATGGCATGGCAACCACTGGGGGTCATTGCCACGTAAACGCCCAGGCGGGCATCAGCGCAGAGGCGCAGATGCCGACCACCTGTTCCGATGCAGACATGGATCCGGCGCCGTCCGATTGCGCTCAACATCTGTGCTCCGGTGCGGTTGTGGTACTGAGCAACGCCTCAGTCCAGCCAATCCAGCCGATGTCGACGCCCCTAAGGGCCTCGATCGACATCACGCCTCCGCTCTGCTTTACTCAAATAATCTATCGGCCGCCGCGCGTCTAATTTTTGTGTCACCCAAAAACAGACCCACCCCTCTGTGGCCAAAACAGTTGGGTATCACGGCCACGCCCTGCGCGCTCGCCGCCAAGAATTTTAGGAGAACCCATGAAAACTCTATTAAGAAGTACTGCCGTTATTTTAGTTATGATATTTTCGTTCGCATTTGCCGAAGCGATTACCGTTTATAAATCACCGACCTGCGGTTGCTGTCAGGAATGGGTTGGGTTGATGGAATCGGCCGGTCACAGCGTTACGGTTGAACATCCCGTCGATCTGGACAAAACCAAACAACAGTTGGGCGTGCCGAAAGCGTTGGGGTCTTGCCACACGGCGGTGATTAATGGCTACCTGTTCGAAGGCCATATTCCAGAAGTCGATATAGTAGCCTTTCTAGCCAATCCGCCGGTGGGGGCCAAGGGCTTAGCGGTACCCGGTATGCCGGCCCGTTCGCCGGGCATGGCCGCGCAAGGCCAAGCCTACCAAGGCTTTAAGGTCATCGGTTTTGATGACCAGGGCAACTATTCGCTGGCGCGCCAATACTGATGTTTGGGCCCAAGAGGTTCGTGCAGGCCTGCACCATTGTTTTGGCTCTGGCCGGCATCGAGCCAGTCTTGGCCGCGGCGGGCGATGAAAGCCCGGAGGATGATCCGGCAGCGGCCCTGGCCGCCGGGCAAGAGCTGTATCTCAGCGCCGGTGGTTACGGTTGCCTGGTCTGCCACGGCCAGGTGGCACATGGCGCTGGTCAGGTGGGCGGGATGATCCGCGGCGCGACCCTAGCTCAATTCCAGACCAGCTTGGAGCAGGTGCCGGTTATGGCGTTGTTGGCACCCTCGCTGTCGATGACCGATCGCCTGAACATCGTTGAGTATCTGAACTACCTCGGTGACCTGCCGCTGGTCTCACTCACCTACAGAGACGGCCACTGGCAGGCGCAAACCCAGGTCCTACAAGTCGGGCAGTGGGCGCAACTGGTGCTCTACAACGACAGCTTTGAGACTCAGTCGCTCGACCTGGCAGAGCTAGGACTAGCCACCCTGGCGGTGCTGCCACTGGCTACCTTAGATATACTCTGGCGACCGACATCGGCCAGCTTCGCTCTGGCCGGTGTGGCGCCGATTCAGGCAATGCCCCTTGACCTTAGATAGCCTCTAAGCCTTATTCTAGTCCCAGCTTAAGTTGGCAGTGCCCAGTCACTGCCCAAGCTAAAAGGAGGCACATATGACAACAATACCTAACGTTTCATCGGCCAATGAACCCGGTGCACCCACCCCAGGCACCCATTGGGTGGTTCCCGTGACCGGTTTAACCTGCGCCAGCTGCGTTACGCGCTTGGAAAAAGCCCTTAGTAAGCGCCCCGGCGTGACCTCGGCCAGCGTCAATCTGGCGTTGGAAACCCTCGATGTGGCCTTAGCCGCCGACCAACCGGCCACGGTGCTGCCCGACTGGGTGGCAGCGAGTGGTTTTGGTTTGCAGGAAAATGAACGCAACCTGACGGTTAAAAACGTCACCTGCGCTAGCTGTATCAATCGCATTGAAAAAGCGTTGCTGAAGATGGATGGCGTATTCTCCGCCACGGTCAATCTGGCCAATTCGCAATTGCAGGTGCGCTGGTATACCGGCTTGGTTAGCCTGGCCGATATCAAAAACCGTTTAAAACAACTCAATTACCCGGCCCTGCCCGAAGCGGAGTCGGCGCAAACGCCAGCCGCGCGGACCGGTCATTCGCTGCGGCCGACCTTGATCGCCGCCGCCCTGTCCTTACCGATGGTGGTCACCATGGTGGCCAGTCTGCTCGGTGCCAATTGGATGTTACCGGGTTGGGTGCAATTTGCCCTGACCACACCGGTGCAGTTCTGGCTCGGTTGGCGTTTCTACGTCGGCGCTTACCATGCCGTGAAAAACGGTTCGGCCAATATGGACGTGCTGGTCGTGATGGGCACCTCGGCCGCCTATTTCTACAGCCTCTATTTGTGGTTGGCACTGGGCAGCGGCCATCTCTATTTTGAAGCGTCGGCTGTGGTGATCAGTCTGATCTTGCTCGGTAAATGGATGGAAGAACGCGCCAAGCGTTTCGCCGGTGATGCCATCCGTAAGTTGATGCAATTGCAGCCGCCCAATGCGCAACGCTGGCAGGGTAAGGAACTGCATACTACGCCGGTCACCGAGTTGGTCATCGGCGATGAAATTCAAATTCACCCGGGTGACACCATTGCCGCCGATGGCCTGATCCTGGACGGCACTACCAGTGTTGATGAAGCCATGCTCACCGGGGAGAGCCTGCCGGTGAGTAAAGCGCCGGGCGCCGTGGTGATGGCCGGCACTCACAATGGTAATGGCAGCGTGCGGGTGCGCGTGCACAGCTCGCCCGACCAGTTCCGGCTCAAGCAGATCGTACAGTTGGTTAACGACGCCCAGATGAAGAAGCCTGAGATCCAGAAGCTGGTCGATCAGATCGCCGCGGTCTTTGTCCCGGTGGTGATCCTGATTGCCATGCTCACCCTAGGTCTGCAATGGTGGCTGGTATCCTTTGACAGCGCCCTGATGGCGGCTGTCTCGGTATTGGTCATCGCCTGTCCCTGCGCCCTGGGCTTGGCCACCCCGACTGCCATTATGGCGGCCAGCGGCGTCGGCGCCCGGCGCGGTGTGTTGATTCGGAATATCGATCAGCTCCAGGTGCTCGCCGAGACCGATACCATCGTGTTCGATAAGACTGGCACCCTGACCGTCGGCCGGCCCACGGTGGCGTTATTCCGTCAGTGGTCTGCCGAGGGCGCGTCTGGCGCAACCGAGCACGATGCCGATCTGCTCGGTCTGATCAAGGCCGTGCAGCAGAAGAGTCAACATCCACTGGCCGCAGCCATGGTGACCTATCTGGCCGATGCCCAGAGTCCGGAGCAGAGCTTCGACTTTACCAATGTCTCCGGTCAGGGTGTTGTCGCTCGTACCGAGCAGGATCAGTTGCTGATCGGTAATGAGCGGCTCTTGACCAGCCACGACCTGGCGATCGACCCGGCCTTTATGGCCGGCGCAGCCGACCACCACAGTCGGGTCTGGGTCGCCTTGAATGGCCAGATTCGCGCCCGGTTTGATATCAGCGATCTGCTGCGTGACGATGCCCAGGCGACCATTACCGCTCTGCATCGCGCCGGTATCCAGACCTGGATGTTGTCGGGCGACCATGCGGCTGCGGCCAACGCCGTGGCCGAGCAATTGTCGATCGATAATGTGCTCGCCAATCTGTTACCGGAACATAAGTCCCAGGCCATCGAACAACTGAAA
Source organism: Reinekea sp. (assembly GCF_982785585.1). NCBI lineage: Bacteria > Pseudomonadati > Pseudomonadota > Gammaproteobacteria > Oceanospirillales > Saccharospirillaceae > Reinekea > Reinekea sp. The sequence goes on from NZ_CEYAVF010000059.1 coordinate 3,860, forward strand.
AACAAACGCCGCAAGGTGGTGATGATTGGTGATGGCATCAACGACGCGCCCGCCTTGGCCGCGGCCGATGCCAGCATCGCGCTGGGCAGCGGTACCGATGTTGCCATGGACGCCGCCGGCCTGACGCTGATGCGTCCGGAATTGGGGTTGGTGCTGGAAGCCATCCAGATTGCCAAAAAAACCCGACTCAAGATTCAGCAGAATCTATTCTGGGCCTTCATCTACAATTGCATTGGCATTCCGTTAGCCGCCTTTGGGCTGCTCAGCCCAGTGATTGCCGGCGCCGCTATGGCCTTTTCCAGCGTCAGCGTGGTCAGCAGCTCGATTTTATTGCTAACCTGGAATCCGAAAAGCCCGCTTGCAGGCAAGCAAACGGGACCCAATAAATCAGCCGAGCCTGATAAACAGGCCAAAGCTCATCAACAAACCGAACCAACGAGGACACCCCTATGATCGAACTTACCGTCAGCGGCGCCACCTGTCAGGGTTGCGTGAAGTCCATTGAAAAGGCCGTCAGCCTGGTTGACGGCGTGACCTCAGTGCACTTTGATCTGGACAGTGGCATTGCCCAGATCGATGGCAATGACAATATCGAGCAACTGACGGACGCGATTGAAGCGGCCGGCTTTGAGGTACCCTGAGTAATGAGAGCCATTAAGCTAGTGCGCCGTTTTGAGCCGCAGAACCGGCTTGCCCTACTGTCAGGCCTGGCCATAGTGGTTTTGGCCGGTTGCAGTCCAAGCCCGGAGGTCGCGACCACGGCCGCCAATGTCTCGCTCCAGGCCGATGGCCAAACGGGGCGTTGGTATAGCACGGCACAGGCCGAGGAAGGCCAACAGCTTTACGGCCAATATTGCGCAGCCTGCCATGGCCCGGAGGCCGCCTCGACCACTGCATGGAAAACGCCAGACGCCAATGGCGACTATCCACCACCGCCCCTGGACGGCAGTGCGCACGCTTGGCACCATCCCTTGGCGCTGCTCGATAAGGTGATTCGTGAGGGGGGTGGGCCCATGGGCGGCGCGATGCCCGCGTGGGGTGAGGTGTTAAACACCGAACAACGTCTGGCGGTGATTGCAGGGTTTCAAAGCTACTGGACGCCGCAGATCTATGATTTGTGGCTAGAGCGGGAGCAGGCCAGCCGGGAATGATCAGTGTGGACGACGCGGAGGACAGAGCAACGCGGCTTCCAGTAAGAAGCCTATTTGGTTAATCGATACTTGCTCTTTCGGTGGAAGTGCGGAATCAGAGAGTTTTAAAGAAGGATTTGCAACTCACTGGGCACTTCTTGACTAGTTTCGAGATGTACATACAATGTACGCATGATTAGATTCGAGTGGGACCCTGTGAAAGGGGAAGGCAATCGGCAAAAACATGGTGTTAGCTTCGATGAGGCTCAGTCGGTGTTCTATGACGAGTATGCTGTTCAATTTTACGATGAGGTGCATTCTGGCAGGGAAGAGCGATTTCTTTTGCTTGGTCTAAGTAACGTGACGCGAGTTCTGCTTGTCTGCCATTGCGAACGAGATAGCGGTGAAACGATCCGAATAATATCTGCACGTAAGGCTACAAAGAAGGAGCGTGAAAATTACCGAGGTGGCAACCCATGAAAACTGAATACGATTTATCACAAATGAAATCACGTAAGAATCCTTACGCATCAAAACTCAAAAAGCCCGTGACTATGCGGCTTAGTGAGGATGTCATCGTTTATTTCAAAAAAATGGCAGAAGAAGACGGTGTTCCCTATCAAAGCCTAATTAATCTATATCTTCGTGATTGTGTTGCTCAACACCGCAAGATAGATATTACCTGGCCCGCAAAACCCTAACTATACGCACAAGGATCAAACGGGTCAGAGTCGTTGATTTTCTAACGCTCGCGGTAGCACATAAGCGTTATGAGTAAATGGAGGTTTTATCTAAATGGAACAAATTAGCTTTTTTGGAAGGCTTGCTCCGTTGATCTTATCAGGTCGAAAGACAGCAA
>NZ_CEYAVF010000060.1:0-5504 GCF_982785585.1 Reinekea sp.
ACTCAGGCGTGCTTAAAGGTTGAGGTTTCAAACACCGCCGCCAACTGCGCGACCCGCTGTTCCAAAGCCCCCGCAGCATAGGCTCGAGCCGGCACCGCACCCCAGACGGGCTTGGGCCAAGCGGGATCGGTTCGAGTACGCACCACATGGTGAATATGGAGTTGCGGCACCACATTGCCGAGTGCGCCGATGTTCATCTTATCGCCATCAAACTCGGCCATCAGTCGTTCGGCGACGAAGGAGCTTTCCCAGATCAACTGCTCTTGATCGTCCGCGTCCAGCTGATAGATTTCACTGACGTCAGCCCGCTGTGGCACCAAGATCAACCAAGGATAGTTGGCATCTTTCATCAGCAGTATGGTGCATAGAGGCAGTGAGCCGATGCGAACACAGTCATTTTTCAGGCGATAATCCAATTCAAACATCGGCGATCTCTTCGATTCGGTAAGGGAGTGGGCAATACTGTACCCTGTATCCCACGGCCATCAAACTCCCGTGCGACATCAAGGGCCAAAAGCCCGCCGTGCTTTTCCGCCCCGGCGAGATTAAAGTACCCAAATGCCGTTGGACCATTGTTTTATTTGGATCCATCGCGAACTATGCTCCGTAACGAACCCTATCGGTTCAACTGGGCCAACCCCTACCGCAATAAGATGGACAGCAGCATGAGTGAGGAATGGCTAGATCAATGGCCGACTGGGACGTCAACGGAGGATGCGAATCCTTTTGTCAGCGACGCGTTCCTGTGCGCATTAGAACAGGCGGGCGTTTGTTCACGCGAGCATGGCTGGCAACCCAGTCATTTGCGTCTGACGCCCGACCTCTGTGTCCCTGCCTACCTGAGAACCGACTCCTGGGGTGAGTATGTCTTCGACTGGGCCTGGTCCTCAGCCTATGAGCAACACGGCTTGGCCTACTACCCAAAGCTGGTCATCGCCGCGCCCTTTACCCCCTCGCAGGGGCCGCGTTTGCTGGGCGCTAAATCGCTTGAGGATGTCAGCCGGGTCATCCAGAGCTTTAAGACCAAATGTCTAACCGATCAGCTGAGCGGTTTTCATCTACTGTTCCCGGCGCCAGCAGAGCAGGCCTGGCTCGATCAGCAAGGTTTGCTCAAGCGCAGCGATGTGCAGTTTCACTGGCGTAATCGCAACTACCGCGATTTTGATGACTTTCTCGAGCGCTTCAGTTCGCGTAAACGCAAGAATGTGCGTAAGGAACGCCAGTCGATCATCGATCAGGGCATCACCATGCGGGCTCTGACTGGCTCAGATATCACCGATTCGATCTGGCTGGCCTTCTATAAGTTTTACCACGCTACCTATCTTAAGCGCGGCCGCCAGGGCTATCTGAACAAAGAGTTCTTTGATCGGGTACGCGCCACCATGACCGATCGCATTGTTCTGATGATGGCCTTTAAAGACGAGGAGCCAATTGCCGGTGCACTCTGCTTTCGCGACCAAGAGCGGCTCTATGGCCGCTACTGGGGTTGCTTTGAAGAATATTCGAATCTGCATTTCGAAGCCTGTTACTATCAGGGCATCGAGTATTGTATCGCCCAGGGCCTGACCAGCTTCGATCCCGGCACCCAAGGCGAACATAAGATTGCGCGCGGCTTTGAACCGACCTTGACGCATTCATATCACTGGTTGGCACATCCTGAATTCTTTGTTGCAGCAGAGCACTTCTGCGCCGAAGAGCGCGAGCGAACCGATCGTTATCTGGCGCAAACGCAAGCTGCGCTGCCCTTTAAACAGCTTACAACCCAATCCGACCCAGAGGACCAGCAATGAAATATCTTCACACCATGGTACGCGTCACCGATCTAGAAGCCTCGTTACACTTTTATTGTGATCTCCTTGGCCTGATCGAAACCAGCCGCCGAGAGTTCCCCAATGGTCGCTTCACGCTGATTTTCTTGGCCGTTGCCGAGGGCGAACCGTCGGTCGAGCTAACCTACAATTGGGATGCTGATGAGACCCTTGATGGCGGTCGTAATTTTGGCCACCTCGCCTACTCGGTCGATAATATCTATGAGCTGTGCCAAAAACTGCACGATGCTGGCGTGACCATCAACCGACCACCGCGCGACGGCCACATGGCCTTTGTGCGCAGTCCGGACAATATTTCTATCGAACTGCTACAAGAAGGTCCTGACTTGCCGCCCACCGAGCCTTGGTTGAGCATGGCCAATTCCGGCGTCTGGTAGGCACAGCAAGGCTTTTGCCGACGGGTGCCCGCGGGAACGCTGGCCACGTGGCGCTCAAACCTGATAAAATGCGCCACCTCAATTCAGACCCATTCAAAAGGATCGCCTCAATGCGTGCAAGTCGGTATCTCATCGCGACTGTCAAAGAAACCCCGGCCGATGCCGTCATCGTCAGCCACCAGCTGATGCTGAGAGCCGGCCTGGTGCGCCAATTGGCGTCCGGCCTATATAGCTGGCTGCCGACCGGCATGCGAGTGTTGAAAAAAGTCGAACAGATTATTCGCGAAGAGTTGGACCGCTCAGGCGCCCAAGAACTCCTGATGCCGACCATCCAGCCCGCCGAATTGTGGCAGGAATCGGGTCGGATCGACGCGATGGAAGGCCAAATGCTGAAAGTGAAGGATCGGCACGACCGCGACTTCGTCTACGGGCCGACGCACGAAGAGGTGATCACCGACATCGCACGCAATGAATTGAACAGCTATCGCCAACTGCCGATGAATTTTTACCAAATCCAAACTAAATTTCGCGATGAATTCCGGCCCCGTTTCGGGGTTATGCGAGCGCGCGAGTTTATTATGAAAGACGGCTATTCGTTCCATGCTGATCAGGCCTGCCTGTCGGCCGAATACGATAATATGTATCAAGCCTATTGCCGGATCTTCGACCGTCTGGGTTTCAATTATCGACCTGTCGAGGCCGACAGCGGCGCCATGGGCGGCGCTGCATCGCATGAGTTCCAAGTCCTGGCTGAGTCGGGTGAAGACTATATTGCCTATGCCGAAGGGGGCACTTACGCCGCCAATATCGAACGCGCCGAGGCCCTATTACCGACGACGCCGCGGGCGGACGCCACGGCTGCGATGACGCTGATCGATACACCCGATGCCAAGACCATCGAGCAGCTGGTGACGCAGTTTAATCTGCCCATCGAAAAGACCGTTAAAACACTGATCGTCGAAGCCAGCGAGGACAGCGACGCCGAACTGATTGCCTTGATCGTACGCGGTGACCATGAGCTCAATGAGGTTAAGGCCGAGAAGTTGGCCCAGATTAAGAGCCCACTGACGATGGCCAGCGAAGCGCGTATACGAGCTTTGATCGGTGCCGGACCGGGTTCCTTAGGACCGGTCAACCTGCCTATTCCCTGTGTGGTCGATCGCTCGGTGTCGGTGCTGTCCGACTTCAGCGCCGGTTCCAATCTGGACGGCAAACATTATTTAAATATCAACTGGGAACGGGATGTCGCGCTGCCTGAGATCGCCGATCTGCGCAATATTGTCGCCGGCGATCCGAGCCCCGATGGCCAAGGCACGTTGCAGATACTGAAGGGTATTGAGGTTGGCCATATTTTCCAATTGGGCGATAAATACAGCAAGGCGCTCAAGGCCGAGGTACTCGATCAGGGTGGTAAAACCAGGCCGATGCTGATGGGTTGTTACGGCATTGGTGTGACCCGTATTGTAGCTGCCGCCATCGAGCAAAACTACGATGCCAATGGCATCGTCTGGCCCTATGCGATTGCCCCCTTCCATGTCAGCATTGTGCCCTTGAATGCGCACAAATCACCGGACGTCATGGCCGTGGCCGAACAGCTTTACATCGATTTACAGGCCGCCGGCTTCGATGTGCTGCTCGATGATCGCGATAAGAAGACCAGCCCGGGTGTCAAGTTTGCCGATATGGAATTGATCGGCATCCCGCATCGTATTGTGGTCAGCGATCGCGGTTTGGCCACTGGCTTGCTGGAATATAAGTCACGCGCCTCCGAGGATAAGATTGAGATGCCCATCGCCGAGATTATTGATCACATCCATATGGTTAATAGCCAAACAGCCCAAGGCTAATTAGGCTCGCTTTGGCGAGCCCCGATCGCAATCCGGCCCGACGCAACGCTCGTATAAAGACTTACGATCGTTCGCGTCAGCAGTGCCGATATCGGTCGCTAGCGCATGAGTATAGTGACCTGCCCTACATTTACGGAGCCCAAGCCCGATGTTGCCTCGCCTACACGAACTGACTGAAACCCAATCGGCCTATCTCGCCTATCTTGATGAGGTCCGTCTAGCCGGTTTTGAGGGCGACATCTGCCCGGACTATGCCCAGCGCACCGTGCTGGCGACCGACAATTCCATCTATCAAATACTGCCTCAGGCCGTGGTTTTACCTCGTCATGCCGAGGATGTACAAATACTCACTCGCCTGGCAGCAACCGACCGCTGGCAAGCCATTGTGTTATCCCCGCGCGGCGGCGGCACCGGCACCAATGGCCAGTCATTGACCGACGGCCTGGTCGTCGATCTGTCAAAGTATCTCAATCAGATCCTCGAAATCAATGCCGACGAAGGTTGGGCACGGGTACAGAGTGGTGTGGTTAAGGATCAACTCAATCACGCCCTAAAACCCTTTGGGCTGTTCTTTGCGCCCGAATTGTCGACCAGCAACCGGGCCACCATCGGCGGCATGATCAACACCGACGCCAGCGGCCAGGGTTCAGTGCTCTATGGTAAGACGCGCGATCACGTCCTGGAGCTGGACACGGTATTGCTCAGTGGCGACCGCCATCACAGCCAGCCGATCGACGCCGATACGTTAAAACGGCTCAGTGCCGGCACCGACCGCATCGGTCAGATCCATGCCACAGTCGATGATGTCTATCAGCGTCGCCAGGCGGATATTATCGCCAAGTTCCCCAAGCTCAATCGCTGCATGACCGGTTACGATCTGGCCCATATCTACGATCAGGGCCAATTTAACCTCAACAATATTATCTGTGGCTCCGAAGGCACGCTAGGCTTTGTCGTGGAAGCGAAACTCAATCTAGTAAAGATTCCCAAGCTAGCCGCCCTAGTCAATGTCTTCTATAGCTCCTTTGAGGCCTCACTGCGTGATGCCCAAACGCTGCTCGGCGCGCAGCCCTCATCGATCGAGACCATCGACAGTACGGTCCTGGGCTTGGCGCGCGAGGATATTATCTGGCATTCGGTCAGTCAGTTCTTCGATGCCCAAGGGCAGTTTATTGATGGCATCAATCTGGTTGAATTTACCGCCGATAGCGAAGCGGAGCTAGAACGCAATATCAGCAATCTGACCGAGCGATTGCAGGAACAGACCGGCCAGACTGGCAAGAACATCGGTTACGCCATCGCCCGCGGTCACCAGCAGGTGCAACTGCTCTGGTCGATGCGCAAGAAGGCGGTCGGCCTGCTTGGCAATGCCAAGGGTGAAGCTCGCCCAGTGCCTTTTGTCGAAGACACGGCGGTACCGCCTGAAAATCTGGCCGACTTTATTATGGAGT
>NZ_CEYAVF010000061.1:0-5445 GCF_982785585.1 Reinekea sp.
TTCTATCCTTGTTAACGATGTTTGAGGTTTAACGCCTCAACGGGGCAAAGCACAGTTCATTAGGACACCAGTATATAGGGTTGGTGTGTGGGTTCAAATGGCAAAGTTGGCTGCGTTAGCGTTGGAATTGATAAGTTGATTCGAATAGGGCCTGGTGTAGCCCTTAAGTTGGCGTTAAAAGGGCTTTCGGTTGCTTTTTGATCATGCCATCGGCTTAAGCCAGCATGATTCGCTGGCAAGTTCGGCTACTCTTGGGATTAAGGCTTAGGCTCCATTAGATCTGCCAAGAATGCAGGCAGCCCCTTCTCCTGACCTATAACCCCTATTTCACTTAACACCGTTCGTTGTGCATCGCTAATCAACAGATGATTATATTCCTGCTCCAAGGTGCCATTGTTATACATCGGCACCCAACGCTTGATATGGGGTCCCATTTTAACCTTTGGGCGGCCCAATTTCTCAGCTCTGCCGGCTATATTGGTTTCAAATTGGCTATAAGTTCGGTAAGGGAAATGGTGCACCTGCAAATCGCTATTGTTGTATTTTGACCAGAACTTGAGATGCCTGGCTCGGTGGTTGCCACCCTTAATTTTCCACAATAGCCTAGGCTGAACAATTACCTTGGGGCTGATCTTTACCAGCTGCATCGAGCAACTGGGGTCATTAATTTGAGACTCACCACTATACAGAATCGGAGATTTGACAAAATATTCGGCTTGATAGAACGGTAATTGAGCACTTTCCATCTCGCGGGTCAGTAGGCGATTATAGCGCTGTACCGTCTGTACCGTCGCATCCTCGCTTAGTACTTCTGGGATAGACAGGCCGTCCTTCGGCCACCAAAATTCATCGGCGTCATTGGGTATTACATGGCTCACCCCGAATACATCCCGCGCCTGGCGAGCCATGGCGGTCATCCATTTTGACTGTTGATAGCTGGAATCCGGGTTGTCGATCACAACTAAATCGGACCGTTCCGCCTGATCGCGCAGATAGTCCAAGGTACCGTCGGTAGAACCGTTGTCCATAACGATAAACTGGTTAATGCCTTTGGCGCGATGAAAGCGCAGATTTAGGTCAATAATGTCGATCTCATTCTTGACGAGTAACACCATCGCCACCTTATTGGGTTTTACTGCCATGGTGTTTCTCCATTGAATCGGTGCAATCGCTTTATGATGCCTTGGATATGAGCCGGTTCGGCGGCTCGCCAATCACCGGTAATTTGGTATTCTTGTCTTAAATAGGCAAACAACCCGCTAATGGCGTCTGCATCCGGGGTCCAGTCGGTCAATTGGCCAATCGCCCTATTCAGTTCGTCGAGGTTGTCGGCGCCAAGGGTCATACCCGGCATGCGATAAAAGGCTTGGCCCACAACTATTAGCTTCTTTCCCGCGGCCAGGGCTTCAATACCAACGGTTGAATTGATGGTTAAAACGGCTTGCGAGTGGGCGACCAAGGTTTTTGAGTCAATATCGGTGATAACAGTCACACCCTGCTCCTGAAGCAGCTGGAGCACGTTAGCATTGGGTGTGCTGCATTTGGGATGCGGCTTTACCACCAATTGCAAACCAGCTGCTTTAAAGGCTGGCTGGGCTGCGAGCAGAATTTCTGCCAAATGGCCCATATTCTTAACCCATGGAGAATAACAGACTATCTGGCTGTCGCCGTTGACCTGAAATGGCACCAATACGAAGCGTTCTGGCAGCTTATCTGGGCGCGTGGGAGACTGAATCGCTTTGGGGTCTGGCTGGTTGCCTGAATGGGTGACCCTGTAATCCCGATAAAAGCTGGGATCTCTCGATAAAGAATTACCATAATTAACCCCTCGAACATCGAGAGTGGTATGGCCAGGCAACAGTCCGTTTTCCATATAGCGTAGTTTGATGCCCAATTCCTCACAGCACAAACACCAGAGTTGTTGGCGGTGTTTTAGGCCATTCCAGACAACTGAATGGGCCACATCCTCGCGGGATAGGAAACGATAGTAACTGTTATAGAGCCACATGGACTTCAGTAGCAAGGCCCAGCGGTATAGCTGCGCGGCTCCGGCCGGTAGGGCTCGTCCCCGGCTGTTGTCAGTCTTGCGGCTAGCCTGCTGTACGATACCTAACAGGCGTTTATCGTACTTCATTAGCGGCCAAGCGTTTTTGACCGACTTGAACCAACAGACACTCATGCTGGGTTCCTGGGCCGCTATTTTGCTAAAATAGCGACGATGCAATTGGGTGGCCGCAAAGAACATTAGTTTTTCCAACTGAGCATCCTAATTAGGCTGATGGGCCCTAGGTTATATTTTGTAATATTGTCGATACCATTTCACCACTTCGTTGACACCGGTTTGAATATCCGTTGTCGGCCTATAGTCTGTCTTTTCTTGAATGAGACTGACGTCGGCATAGGTCGACGGAACATCACCGGCCTGCATATCCATATAAATTTTTTCCGCCTCCATGCCAGATGCCTTTTCCAATGCAGCTATAAAGTCCATCAACCTAACCGGTTGTGAATTGCCGATATTCAGCACCTGGTAAGGTGCGCCACTGTTGGCAGGTGACAGCTTGGTCGGCTTAACCGAACGCACCGGGATCGCACCCGCGGCGGCAACTATTCCCTGAACTATGTCGTCTATATAGGTAAAATCGCGTTCCATATTGCCATGATTAAATATCTTAATCGGGGTGCCCTGCAAAATAGCGCGGGAAAACAAAAACGGCGCCATATCGGGACGTCCCCAAGGCCCATACACCGTGAAGAAACGCAAGCCGGTAGTGGGTATGCCGTAAAGGTGGCTATAAGAGTGCGCCATCACTTCGTTGGCTTTTTTTGTCGCGGCATAGAGCGATACCGGGTGATCCACTGCGTGATGTTCGGAAAAGGGCTGGGTTTCATTCTCGCCATAAACAGAGCTCGATGACGCGTAAATCAGATGTTCAACCTCATGCTGGCGTGCCAATTCTAAAATATTGGCAAAACCCACCAGATTGGAGTCGATGTAGGTGGCGGGGTTTTCAATCGAGTAGCGCACACCGGCCTGAGCGGCTAGATGATAAATTACCTCAAAATGGTATTTGTCGGCCAGGGCCGTTACCGCGGTCCGATCTTCAATACCCATCTTAACAAAGGTGAAGTTCTCGAATGAAGCCAAACGAGCAAGCCGATCTTGCTTTAGTTGAACATCATAATAGTCATTCAGATTATCTATCCCGACGACCTGGCTTCCCATTGATAGCAGATGAAGGGCCAACTCATTACCAATAAAACCCGCGGCACCCGTTACCAATATTGTCATAAAGCTCTCTTACAGCGGATTTTAGAGGGAGGATCTTAGGGTACGGCGCGGACCTAGGCAACCCTAACCCGGCTCCCTTAACGCCTGAGCACTATGAATCTGCCCAATAGGCCGCTAAAATCGCCTCTTATCACCTTAGGTTTCAACGCCAGACTCTATGTTTATACTGTATCGCTACCTGGCCAAGGCCATTGCCCTGCCGACCCTGGCTGTCACGGCCGTGGCTCTGGCGCTATTCAGCACCACCCGCTTTATCCGCTTGCTTGAACGAGCCGTCGAAAATGGCATTGGCTCGGAAGTGTTTACCGTGCTCTTGTTGAATATGCCGGCCTATCTGGCTGAAGTCTTACCGCTCGGTCTCTATTTGGGCGTGATTCTCGGCATCGGCAAGCTCTACAGCGAAAATGAAATCACCGCGATGATCTCCTCCGGTGTTCCTAATAGAGTGCTCTATATAGGGGTACTGGTGCCGGCAGCGGTAACAACCCTAATCCTGTGGGCCATTATGCTCTGGTTGGCGCCCCTCAGTTCGTCCAAGGCCGATGAGATGTGGCGCATTTTGGCGGCCCAAACCTCCTACGATCTAATCCAGACCGGCGAATTTAATGACATCGATAAGAACGGTAAAATTCTCTATGTCGAAGGCCAGTCCGATCAGGGTGACCTAAGCGGCTTATTCTTCGGTGACCCGGCACGCATGCAGTTTATCTGGTCGAACTCGGCAACCCTGATCCAAAACCAAGACGATAAGGCGCGGTATTTTCGCTTCAATCAGGGCATCCAATTTATTGGCGTACCCGGCAGCGGCAGCAATAAAGAGAACGGAAACGGAAACGGAAACGATAATAGCAATAGCAGCAGATCGACCTTTGAGAGCCAATCGATACAAATCTCCTCGCCTCAGCCGCAAGGCAAACCCAATAAGGCGCATCTGATGACCAATGCAGAGCTTCTGGCTCAGGACACCCGCTGGAATATCACCGAGTTGATCTATAGATTGTTGTTTCCGCTGATCGCCCTAGTGCTGGCCATCCTGGGTTTAGCATTTGCGCGTACCAAACCTCGGCAAGGGCGCTTTACCATGGTGTTACCGGCCATCATTGCCTATTCGGTTTATACCGTGATGTTGAGCGGATCGATTCGGCCGGTCTATCGCAGTCAGGCGCCCTACTTTACCGCCATGTGGTGGGTGCATCTGCTGTTTTTGGCCTTGGCGGGTCTTATTATCCTCTGGCCCCAATTGACCTTTCGCTTGAGGAGAACCCGATGATCCTCAGTAAATATATTTTTAAGTCGATGTTTATGGCGATCTTCGTCACCCTGGTGGCCATCGGGCTGATCGACTATGTAATGGCCCTGCTCAATGAATTGAATTATCGCCTCGATGGCGCCTATCAGGCGCAACAGGCCTTTTGGTTTATCACCCTCACCACGCCCGGCCGACTCTATGCCTTTTTTCCTTACATCTGTTTGATTGGGGTGCTGTTTGCCTTCGGTACCATGGCCGATCACCGAGAGTTGGTAATCATCGAATCGACCGGTCTATCGAAGGGTAAGATTATCGCGCGCACCCTCTATGGCCCCATCGTCTGGCTTATTCTCGCCTTTGGCATCGGCGAGAGTCTGGTGCCCAAGCTCGATCAACAGGGCTATGAACTGCGCAACGTGGCCGCGGCACAGGGCTCAACTCAATACGGTGTGTGGCATCGGGATCAGGACACCTACTACTTCTTCAAGGCCGTTAAGAAGGATGGCAGTGTCGCAGCCGGTTTCTCGGTGAAGTACGACACGCTGACCGATGCGATGATCTACGACAGCTTCGATGCCATTAGCCTAACCGATGCGGGTGACTGGCAGTTTAACGGCTTGGCTCGCTATACCAATCAGAGTGGCGCTGCGTGGCAGAACGAATTTAGCGGCCAGAGTGAACCGTGGGATACCAATCTCACGCCGGATTTGCTCTGGTTATTGACCTCACCGGACGCCAAGTTGTCGGTCTTCAAGCTCTTTGAATATTCCAACTATCTGTCGGCCCAACAACTGAGCGATGACAACTTCCGTCTGCAATTCTGGCAACGGGTGCTGCAACCGGTGCTCAGCTTGGCGCTGATCTGGTTGGCCATTACCTTTATCTTTGGCCCGCTGCGCCAATC
>NZ_CEYAVF010000062.1:0-5205 GCF_982785585.1 Reinekea sp.
TGGGCAAGCTGCGTTTGCTGTATGAGTGTAATCCGATGGCCTTCTTAGCGGAGCAGGCGGGCGGTGTGGCCATTTCCGGCCCAGACGCTCGCGTGCTGGACATCAACCCGACTGAACTCCACCAACGGGTACCGTTTTTCGTGGGCTCAAAACATATGGTAAAAAAATTAGAGCGTTTTTTACGAGAGTTTTCCTGACTGGTACCTTAGTTGAATCGACAGGCAAGGCGCGCTGCTCCATACTGCTCTTTTTGAGGTGGATCTGCCGTGCGTCATTCTGTTCTTTTAGCCGCCCTCTTAGGGGCTACTTCTAGTCTATTTTGGGCGGGCAATGCCATTGTCGGCAAGGTGGTGGTTGCCACGCTGCCGGCCTTTACCCTGTCTCAGTTCCGCTGGGCCTTAGCCTTCGTCCTCTTGGCGCCCTTCGGTCTGCCTCGAATTTACCGGCAATGGCATTGGTATCGTCAACATTTGCCGCGCTTAAGTCTGCTCGCCTTACTCAGTGTCGGTTTCTATAACACCCTGCAATATTGGGCATTGGAATACACCGAGCCAGTTAAGGTCGGTGCCATGTTGGCTCTAATGCCACTGTCTATTGCGGTGGTGTCGGGTTTTCTGGGCGGCCGAAAGTTGAGCGGGCTGGAGTGGCTGACCTCTATCGTTGCGGTGTTCGGTGCCGTGGTAGTGGTCAGCAATGGCCAGTGGTCGGTGTTTTTTAGCCAGCAACGCGGTTGGCTCGGCGAACTATTGATGGTCTGTGCGGTGAGCAGCTGGGCATTTTATTCGGTGCTGTTAAAGCGCTTGCCCCACGCTGGGATTGAGCCTATCGGGCTGCTGACCTTTTTTGTCGGTGTTGGTAGCGTGTTGATTCTGCCCTTTTGGCTCTATGATGTACGCCATGAGGCGATCTTTGTGCCGCCACCGGAACTGTGGTGGTCGATTGCCTTTGTCGCAATCTTTCCATCGATTCTGTCTTTTATGTGCTGGAATAAGGCGGTCAGCTTGGCCGACCCGACTATCGCCGGATTAATGGTGACGACGGCACCGCTATTCAACGCGATGTTGTCCATGGCCTTTCTTAACGCGCACATTTCCTTGACCCAGTGGAGTGGTATCGCGATTGTGATTGTCGGTGTAGCCTCAACCCTGCTGCTGTCGCGCCGGCAAACCGTGGTGCCAGTCCCGGCCCCGGTTTAGGCGCGCTTGAAGCGCTCGAGCAGTTCCTCGATCGGTTTGGGTTTGAAAAAGTAATAGCCCTGCAATTCCTCACAATCCAGTGCCGACAGAAAGACTACCTGTTCGGCACTCTCTACGCCCTCGGCGACGACTCGTAAGCCCAAGGTATGGCCCATCTTCAAAATAGCCCGCACCAGCTCATCGGATTTGATCGAGGTACCAATCGCTCGAATAAAGGTGATATCGACCTTGAGTACATTGAGCGGCAACGATTGCAATATGCCTAAGTTGGAATAGCCGGTACCGAAGTCGTCTAAGGCAAACTTAAAACCCATGCTGCTGAGGGCCCGCATATTGCCCATCATCGCCGCGGATTCACTGCTGATTGAATATTCGGTAATCTCCAATTCAAACTGACTGGCGCGCACCCCATATTGGCCGAGCAGGCCGGTTATCGCAGTCACCAGATGCAGATCTTCGAGCTGTTTCGGCGATAGGTTGATCGAAATACTGAGGTTAGCGGGCAAGCGATGTTGGCAGTGCGCCATCATGGCAAAGACCTCTTCCAAGACCCAGTAACCAATATCCGATATCAGGGCCGTCTGTTCGGCGATCGGGATAAATTCGCCTGGCGACACAGTACCCAGAACCGGATCATGCCAGCGCAATAGTGCCTCCATGCTGTGCACATGACTGGGGTGGCCGCCCGATACCCTTGGTTGGTAGACAAGGCGGAGATAGTTGTTACGGATCGCGGCGGGTAAGGAAGACAGTATTTGTTGGCGCCGTTCGTTCTCTTTGGTCAGCCGAGGCGAGTAATAACGGTAATTGCCTCGGGCATGGGTTTTTGCCGAACTCAGCGCCGATTCGGCCATCTGCAGCAGTTGCTCATAATCTTGTGCATCGTCGGGATACATCGATACGCCCATGGTCAGTTGGGGGTAGACATCAGCATCCAACTGGTAAGGTTCCTTAAGGCTGTGTAATAATTTCTCAACAACTATTACCGATTGTTTATTTTTGTCGATATCGACTAGGGCAATGGCAAAGGTATCGCCTGAGAGCCGGGCGACACAGTCCGATTTACGCGAACCCAGAATTAGCCGTTGGGTGATCTGGATCAGCAACTCATCGCCGGCCAACTGACCGTGTTTTTCATTGACCGCGCGAAAATCATCGACGTTGATCAACAGCAGGGCCAGATGACTGTGGCGTCGAGCGCACACGGCAAGGTTCTTCAGAGTTAATTGTTTAAAGTAGTGACGGTTGGCAACACCGGTTAATGAATCGTTCGATTCAAGCTGGGCCACCTGCTCATCGCGTTTACGCAGATTGTGAATATCCCGGACATAGCCGCTAAACCGAGTGGCATCGGTTTTCGCCAGTCGGTGCTCAAACCAGCGAAACTGATCGCCAATCTTAACCCGATGTTCCAGGCTCAGTTGGTCGCCATCGGTGCCCTTGAAGGCCCGAATTCTGCTCGTCGTCTTAACTCGGTCATCCGGATGCAGCAGGGCGAGAAAATCGCTTACGGACATGTCGGCGGTTGGATAGTTCAACAGTTCCTGGAGCGGTTCACTGAGTTGAATTCGGTCGCCTTCATCGCGCCACCATGAGCCCATCTGGCCGAGTCGTTGAGCGGCCATAAGTTCGAACTCATTCTTTTGTAACGCCTTTCTCTGCTTTTCCCGCTGTAAAAAATTCAGGTGCTGCCAGCCTAAAACGAACGACAGACATAGCCAAACTGCAAACGCGCTGAGTCGGATCACGGTATTGCTGCGGATGGCAATCTGATGCATTGCGGCCGAAGACATCGCCAGATTAATTTCAATAGCGTCGTATTTTAGGACGCGTTTAATGGGCACCGGGTCCGTATCGGACAAGCCGCCAACTAATGAATAGGTCTGACCCGCCCCGCGCACACTTACGGCCAGGCCGGTATCCGCTGCGCCGTCCTCTTCCAGCGCCAAGCGCAACCGATCGAGTGCCAGTACCCCGGAGATTAAGCGTTGGCCAGGCCCCGTCACCGGCTGAACGAAGATGATGCCCGGAAAGCCCTGAAGCAGCATAACCGGTCCGATCAAGGTGCTGGTTTGGGTCATGAGTGCGCTTCGATAATAGGGTCCTTGGCCCGGTACGGCGTTTAAATCAACCCCCAGCACCGCCTGGTTTGCGCTGTTGAGTGGGTAGACTTGGCGAACCACCAAGTTCGTGGATAGCGCCACATTGAGAAACAGATTGCGCGGCTCCGGCAATAATTGCCTTAACCAGGAATGATAAATAACGCTCTCGATATCGGCTTGTTGGGCTGCGAGAATTGCAATTGAATTCAAGATGGCATCGTTATTAGTAAAAAATTGGCTCACGGTCTTTTCCGCCAAATCGAGGTCAGCGTTTAACGCCCGCAATGGCGCAGCTTGGGCCTTGCTTGCCAGGGCGCCTTCAAACCACTTTACAAAGGGCAACACGAGACAGGCGGCCATCAAGATTAGGCAAAGCGCTGTATTGCCGTTTCGTCTAAAAAAAACCCAGCCACAGCTGCCCAGTGCGAGCAACGCCAAGGTAGCCTCCTGCCAGACGGAATCGAGCCAGGGTATCGCGAATAGGCAGACCAAGGCCAAGCCGGTTAGCGCTCGGGTCATGGCGCTAATCCCGCCGCATGAGGACTGGTACTGAAGTTAATAATATTACACCTCAAGTCAGGATCTGCGCAGTCTTAAACCTATTGAACGGCCGCGCACTTGGTTGAAGGGAAATTGCACTGGTCTGCGACCCATACCCGACACGGTTACCTGGATCGTATTCGGATTGTGAGCCCTGGGATGATGCCGAATTTGACCTACTTATTGAGTGTAGTCGAAGGCAGGTGAATCGGTAGGCCGACTGATGACCGAGGCTGAGCCTCTGGTCCCGGATCTATACCAGGGGGCAGGGCGCGGAGCCCATACCGGTGCCCAACGTGAGCATCATGGCGGGGAGGTGAAATTGGAAGGCTAAGGCTGCCGCGGCGCTGTCGTGCTCCAGCAGAGCCAAGCCGGTATAACCGCATGCCGGTAACCATTGCCTGTCGAGAGTGCTGGCCAGATGCCGACAATCTTGGCGCAGTCTGCTGTAGATGCCGGCATGATAATCGAAGGGATGACCGTGATCGAGGTAAGCTGCCAAGCTGATGGCCACGGCCATGGGCCCTGGCAGTTCGGCCCGAGTCTGGCGCAGGATGGCGAGCAGCTGGGGCGCTCGGATCTGGCCGTCGAGACTGAAGTCGCGCACCCGCAATGTACTGAGCATGTCGAGGCGGTTACCATAGCGATGGGCAATAGCCCTTTTAATGGCCGTTGCGCCGAAATCGAGCACCAATAGATCGTCTGGACTCCGGCAGGTCTGGGCCAGACCATAGAGCGCCGTATCGGCCCCCCAAGGAGAACAAATCACCGACAGGTCGGCTAGTCGCCCCGCCACTGCACTGGCCAGATGGATACCGAACTGCTGACTGCTCAGGCCCCCGGCGATCACTAGGGTCTGCACCCGCTGCCAATGTCGGCTGAGCGCCTGCTGAAAGATAGTACCCTGTTGCCACGGGGCATAATGGCGTGCGCTGTGGACCACCACAGCAAGACGCTGGGCAAAGATATCCACTGTGCATCGATCCCTGAGTCGGTCGGCATTAAAATGGCTTAAAAAGACGCGCGGTTGGCCCTGGCTGCTGTGGCCCTGGGCGTCTAATAGACCGATCAAGGCATGGCGAGACATTAGCTGATAGGCGGTCAGGTTGGCTGTGCCGCACAGCGGATCATCACTGGCTAAACGGTCGCTGGACACCGCCATGCTATTGAGTGAGCCATCTGGCGTCATGAAAAAGGGCGCAGCGATCAATCGTGTGTTAAGCATCCTGATAGTCTCTGTTAGACTGAACAAAAGGGGACTGGCTTAAGGAGCGCGAATCCATTATGACCACACTTTTCCATGAAATAGAAGTGGTAACCTCGCCCGATCGAGTCTGGGCTCTGTTGACGACCCGAGCGGGATTAAC
>NZ_CEYAVF010000063.1:0-5195 GCF_982785585.1 Reinekea sp.
CCTGGCGCAGCACCAGCTGTTCGCTCTGTTTGGCCACTAAAAAGGCGATCAGGCCGCCATTGTGCAGGCCCAGGGCCTGGATCGTGGGCAGACCCGGGGGGCCCAAGGCTATCAGTCAAGACACACCCCCTGTGTCAGGCTAGGAGTAGCCCTTGCCAAGTCTAAAAAGTCCACCTAGTTGGGGTACTGGCGTTTTTTCCTCGAAAAAAAGATCAATGGCACTTATGCTTACCACTTCTCGCATAAAAGAAAACCATAGGTGCCACAAACTATATTTACTTTAAGGTAAATGAATCCTATACTTATCATTATTTGAATAATTGGTAATTATAGTGCCCATAACAGAATCAAATCCAAAGCGAAGTGCTGTTGTCTTTCCCAAGAACCGGAAGGTTTTAGAGCAACTTGGCGGCAATATTAAACTGGCCTGTAAACGCAGAGGGTATACCCAGGTTCTGATTTCAGAGAGAACCGGGTTAAGCCGTCTGACCATTCGCAAGATTGAACAGGGAGATCCTAAAGTGTCTATCGGTCACTATGTCGCCGTACTCAGTGTGCTGGGATTAACGGAAGATTTTGCGAGGGTTGCCATTGATGATGAACTGGGCCGCAAACTCCAGGACATCAAACTGATGAATAAACAAAAAGGTAAGTAGTAATGAGTACGGTAGTCTATGTCTTTGCTGACTGGGAAGCGTTTGATGAGCCTATTCTGGTGGGTACTCTGCGATCCTCTGTGATCAAAAACAAAGAGCATTTTAGCTTCAGCTACGACAACGATTGGCTGCAGTCTCCCTATGCGCAAAAAATTGATCCGGACTTAAATCTCTATTCGGGAGCGCAGCACAGCGAGAATTCCAAAAACTTCAGAACCTTCTTGGACTCCTGCCCAGATCGCTGGGGTAGACTGCTTATGAAGCGCCGCGAAGCCATTATTGCACGCAAAGAGGATCGCCGCCCAAATTTACTCTACGAAATAGATTACCTGCTGGGCGTACATGACCTTTACCGCTTGGGTGCATTGCGTTTCAAGCGAGAAATGAACGGTGCGTTTCTGGATAATGACGAAAAGCTGGCAGCACCGCCAATCTCTTCGCTACGAGATCTCGAATACGCGGCTCAACAAGTTGAAGACAACCATAATACAGACGACGCGGAGTACTTAAAGTGGTTAACCATGTTGATGTCTCCGGGCTCCTCCCTGGGGGGAGCTCGCCCCAAGGCCAGCGTAGTCGATGAAAACAATCATTTGTGGATAGCCAAATTTCCCAGCCAGCTCGATGATCATGACATAGCCGCCTGGGAGTTTGTTGTTTACCAATTGGCCGTGGGTGCCGATATCCAGATGGCAGAATGCCGGATTGAAAAATTCAACAGCCACCATCATACATTCCTCACCAAGCGGTTTGACCGCACGCCAGAGCACCGTTTACATTTCACCTCAGCGATGACCCAGCTTGGCTACTACGACGGTGATTATGATGCAAGCTACCTGGAGCTGGCGCAGTTTATTACTGAACATGGAGCTAACACCAAAGAAGACCTGGCGCAACTGTGGCGACGCATAGTCTTTAATATCGCTGTGTCGAATACGGATGATCACCTGAGAAACCATGGCTTTATTTACAGTAACGGTGGCTGGTTACTATCCCCTGCTTACGATATCAATCCGGTAACACCCGCTAACGGCCTGCACCTGAATATCACCGAAGATGACAACAGCCTCAGCTATGAACTGGCGATGGACGTGATCGAATTTTTCCAACTCAGTACGTCACAGGCTCAGCGTATAAAAGATGAGGTGCTGTTAAGTGTTGCTCGCTGGAAAACGGTGGCAAACTCTATCAATATTAGCCGCAGCGAACAGCTGAATATGGCGAGTGCATTCAATGTCTAACCCAGCAACACGAAATAAGCCGCGTTAACAAAAGGCGAATTCCAGTTCCAAGTGCACCACTAGAACTTATATGGGTTGATCAACTTGCTGTTGAGAAGGATCAACTATGGCGAGAAGGCAAGACATCGAAAGAAATAACCCAAAACCCCTATTGCTGAGCTAAGGTGGCAACCTGACAATACCTCCGCACTCGCCGGGCAAAGCTATCCACCCCAATATTCAGCAACGCGGTCACCACGATCAACAAAGCCGCGCGATCGAAACGAATTTCCTCGAAGGCCGAATCGATATAAAACCCGAGAGTGGTCACCCCGAGCAATCCGAGAATGGCGCTTTCTCTCAAAATCACTTCCCAGCGATAGAGCATCAGATCGACAAAGCGCGCGTAGAGCCGCGGCGTCAGCTCATAGACGTAACGATTTAGGCCGCGCGCCGCATCGTTACGCAGTACCAGTTGCTCACTCTGCTTGGCGAGCAGGAAGGCGATAAGGCCGCCATTGTGCAACCCCAGGGCGATAATGGCCGGCAGACCGGAGGGGCCTAAGAGCAGCAAAAATAGAAAGGTTAGGATGAGTTCTGGCGTTGAGCGCAGTACCAGCAACAACCCCTTGCCCAAATGTCGAACGCCCGACGCGGCCAATTGTGAGCTGGCCCAACCGTAGCTGAGCAAGGCAATGAGGCCGGACAAGACCAGCGCCAGTTGCGCCAGCAGCAGGGTGTCGACTGCTGCCGGTAAGGCGACCGAGAAGAGCTGGTGATGATACCAGCTCAGCGCCTCGGACCAATTGCCGTTGCGCACTGCACTGGGCCAAATATCCTCACTGAAAAACAACCAAGCGCTCGATTCTACTGGCGCTGAAGCCGGCAACACCCAGAAGGCCGCGGCTAAATAAAGCAAGGTATAGCGCGGCCGGAACCAATAGCGAATGGTGCCAATCAGAGCAAAAAACACCAGCAGTAAGGTCGCCGCCTGATCGTACTGCCCCTGCTTAAAGGCGGTTTCCAGATGAAAGCCCAGGGTCGGTAAGCCGATAAAGCCCAAGACGGTACTGGAGCGCAACGCACATTCAAACCGATAGCGGGTATAGCTGAGCAATGCCGGCCATGCTTGCGGCAGCAACGTGTAGCAATAGCGGCTGAGTCGATCGCTGCTGCGCGCTACGGCGGCGGATGGTAATGGCGATTGTTGGGCCAAGAGTTCGGCAAAGACCTTGGCAAAGTTTCCACTGAAGGGTACCAGTATGGCGAGCAGTCCGGTGGTCGCCGACAGGCCATAGACCTGCATAAAAATCAGGCCCCAAAAGATCTCGTGCACGGCACGGGTCGCGGCACAGAGCAGGCGCACAAATCTAGAGTGAAAGACCAGCGCCAAAGCTAAACCGATCAGCGCCGAACCGGCTACGGCCAAGAGCGCGAAAGCAACCGTCTGCGCGAGCGCGGGCAGCACCAGGCGCCACATGTGCACGTCCGGATGCAGCAGCCCGAGCGCCATACGCTGCAATTCGATCCAGGGTTCCACTGGGTATAGAGCAATATCGGCGAACGGTAAACAGAGTAAGGCTGAGCAGACGAAGAACAGGCTGACAGCGGCCAATCGGCGACCACTACTGCGCATAGAACCGATCCAGCTCGGCGTGACTGATGGCATTGGCCGGCCGATCTAAGACCACACGGCCGCCCTTGATACCGATAATTCGGTCGAAGACACTCAGAGCCATCTGCCGATTGTGCAAGGCGATGACCACGGTCGCGTGACGCGCAATAATCTTGGCCAGAAGTGCCTCGCCCTGGATCGGATCCAGACTGGCGACCGGCTCATCGCCGAGAAAAATCGCCTTGTTACGATATAGGGCGCGACCGATCGAGACCCGCTGTTGCTGACCGCCCGACAATTGATCAATGGAATGGTCCAGCTTTTGACCAAGCCCCAACTCACTCGCCAACTGACCGATGGCCTGTTGGTGACGTGCGATGGGGAATAACAGATTCCAAATATTATAAGGCGCACTGTGGCGCTCCAGTTGGCCCATATAGATATTGTGGTAGACCGAGAGAATATCGACTAAACCATAGTGCTGCGGGCACCAGGCAATGTGTTCACGCTGCTGTTCATAGAGCACATTGAGCAGACTGGTCTTGCCGGCACCGGATGGCCCGACTAGAGCGACCTTTTCGCCGGCGTGAATCGAAAGGGACACCGACGCCAATGCGGTCTGTTGGCCATAGGCTAGGGTTGCCTGATCCAAATGAAACAACGACCGATTCGCCGTTGCATCAAACACGCCGGCCTTACTGGCAGACAGATTCAGGCCCTGGTTTGCCCCCCTGCTCACGGCGCTTAGGCCAAGGTGTTCACTCAATCCAACAAGCCAATAGCTTGGGCGGTGTTCTCAATCGGCGCGTAATCCTGATTAGAGGCCGGTATAAAGGACTGGCGCGGGAAGCTGGCGAGCAAATCCGGGTCAGTCATATTCAACAGAGCCTGGGTAACCCGAGCCTTAAAATTATCACCATAACGCGCATCGACATCGCCGCGAATCGTCCATTGATAGTCCGGATAGGTGGGTGTGCGCCAGATCACACTGACCTTGCTCGGATCAATCTTGCCGCTGGCCAGTTCAGTTTCCCAAACTTGGTAGTTGACCGCGCCGACTTGGTAAGCGCCCGCCTGCACCTGGGCAATGGTTTGGCTGTGATCGCCGGAGAAGCCGACGCGCGCAAAAGCTTGCTCCGGAGCCATATTGAACTGCTCACGGATATGAAACTCGGGCATCAATCGGCCCGACGTTGAACCCTTCGAGCCGAAGGTAAAGGTTTTACCTTGAATGTCCGCCGGAAAGGCATCCGCCTCGGTCAGGCCAGTACTGTGGTGCGCAATAAAGTAGGTTTTGAACAGTTGGTCTTCATACCCTTGTGCAATGGCCTCTGAATTGACCACTAAACGCCGCGCCTGAACACCCGACAGGCCGCCAAACCAGGCCAATTGCACCTGGTTGTTCTTAAAGGCGGTGATTGCGGCGGCGTAAGATTTGACCGGAATGTATTTTACCTCCACGCCCAGTTCGGCACTCAAATAATCGGCGACCTTATCGAAGCGCTCCTGCAGACGCGACGCATCGGCATCGGGAATGGCGGTAAAGGTAAAGGTTTCAGCCTGGGCGGATAAACTCGCAGCCAGACACAGCACGGTAGATAGGATAAGACGACTTAAATTAGACATTACAGACTCGCAAAGTGGGCATCGCAGGGGTTTGCTCGCGTGGCAAGAACCGGCGTGGAACGCCGATCGAGACACGGT
>NZ_CEYAVF010000064.1:0-5110 GCF_982785585.1 Reinekea sp.
CCCATGAATATGTGCGCATCAATGCTGAGTATCGCTCTTAGCTCTGGCATGTGGTTAAAAAAAAAGGCAAACCCTAGGGTTTGCCTTTTTTTATGGACCGCCATTAAGCGTCGTCCAAGCCCCTATTGATCAGGTTTTCCATCTCTTCGGAGAAGAAGTCATCCTCACTCAGGGCGGCGGGAAGCTTGTGGCCGCCACTGGCCCATTCGCCCAAATCGATTAGCCTGCAGCGCTCGGAACAGAAGGGTCGAAAGGCATTGGTCGCGTCGTATTGGGTTTTTTTCTGGCAGGTCGGGCAAAGAATAGTAGTCATGCATTCTCGAGTCAGGCTATTGGATTGTCGATAAGGTGACGGTGTAACCGTGTCACCCGCTCGTTCAGGTCGGTTAGATCGCCGCTGTTTTGAATAATATAATCGGCTCTAAGTCGCTTCTGATCTGCCGGCATTTGGCTGGCGATGATCGCGGCTATTGTATCAGGGGTTGAACCATCGCGCTGCAGTGCTCGCGCCATCTGCAAGTCAAGGTCGGTATCGACTAAGATCGTAGCGGCGCAGAGGGTTTCCAGCCGGTTTTCATACAGCAGCGGCGCCTCGAGAATTTGATAGGGCGAATCATTGGCCGACTCGGCCAGCCTGCGATTGATCTCCGAACGAATCATCGGATGCATACACTGTTCTAACCAAGCCTTGGCTGTAGAGTCCTGAAAGATCAGTTGCCGGAGCTTGGCGCGGTTAAGGTGTTCACCCTCAAGCAATTCCGGACCGAAGTGGTCCACAATTTGCGCGAGCACGGGGCTGCCAGGCTCGACCAGCTCACGCGCCACGCGATCGGCATCGACACAAATGATGCCCAGTGCCTGAAACATGCCAGCAACCGTCGACTTGCCGGCACCAATACCGCCGGTCAGGCCAATAATCAAACCAGATACCCCAGATACCAGTTCATTATGCTCTGGCCCCAAAAGATATAAACCAGGGCGGCGCCACAGAGGTAAGGGCCGAACGGTATAGGCACCTGTCGATCGCGGCCCAGACTGAGAATCATCACGATACCGACCACCGCGCCTACCAGGGAGGACAATAATATTATCAGTGGTAGAGCAATCCAGCCAAACCAGGCACCGAAGGCGGCAAACAATTTAAAGTCACCATAGCCCATGCCGTCCTTGCCGGTAAGCAGTTTAAAGAGCCAGTAAATTGACCAGAGGCTGAGATAGCCTGCGGCGGCACCGATAACGGCACTGTTCAAGCTCACTATGATCTCTTGGCTGTTTAGCAGCAAACCGGCCCAGAGCAGGGGCAGGGTGAGGCTGTCGGGCAGTAGTTGGGTATCGACATCGATTAGGGTCAGGGTCACCAACACCCAGACCAGCGGAATAAGGCATAGACTGGTTAGAGACCAGCCAAACTGCCAAGCAACCAGCGCCGAGAGTAAGGCCGTGATGAGCTCCACTGCTGGGTAACGGGCCGAAATAGGCTTGTGACAGGCCGAACATCGAGCTCGAAGCATCAGCCAGCTGATCAGCGGAATGTTCTCCCAGGCCCGAATCTTGTGGCCGCACTGCGGGCAACTGGAGTCCGGTGTGACCAGATTGTAAGTCGGTTCCCGTTGGAGTCGATCGAGTAGGTCTACGTCACTATTGAACTGAGCCACTTCCACCGCCCAGGCCTTGTGCATCATCGCCGGTAGGCGGTAGATGACAACATTGAGAAAGCTGCCGATCAGTAAACCGACAATAAAGACGGTTACTATCAAGGCGCTGGTGTTTGTGGACAGATAGTCAATCATCAGATAACGGAACCCATTTGGAAGATCGGTAGGTACATTGCCACCACCAGACCACCGACTATAATGCCCAAGAAGGCCATAATCAAAGGTTCCATCATCGAGGTCAGGCCATCGACCAGGGTATCGACCTCCTCTTCATAGATTTCAGCGGCCTTGCTCAACATATCATCGAGCGCGCCAGACTGTTCACCTATAGAGACCATCTGAATCAGCATGGCCGGGAAGACGCCGGTTTCCTTCATCGAACCGGCCAGTTCGGAGCCGGTTTCGACCTCGTTCTTTACTGCCATGATGGCATTTTCATAGATGATATTGCCCGAAGCACCGGCCGCGCTTTCCAAGGCGCTGACCAACGGCACACCGGCGGCAAAGGTAGTCGACAGGGTGCGCGCATAACGGGCCATGGCCGATTGATAAACGATAGGGCCGAATACCGGCAGCTTAACCGATAGGCGCTGTAAGGCATGACGAAACATCCGGGAACGCTGATGAGACTGCTGAAACCCGATAAACAAGGCCACCAGTATAATCCCCAACAAAATCCCGTTCGCCTGCAGCCAATTGGACATATCCATCACTACTTGGGTCGGTACCGGCAGGTCGGCGCCGAAGCTTTCAAACATATTGGCAAACACTGGCACAACCTTGAGCAATAGGATAGCCGTGACAATGGCGGCGATGGACATGATCGTCGCCGGGTACTTCATGGCCGATTTTACCTTCTTTTTCACGCTTTCGGACTTTTCCTGATACAGCGCGACCCGATTGAGCATGGTCTCCAATGCGCCGGCCTGTTCGCCGGAGTCAACCAGTGAGCAATAGAGATCGTCGAACTGCTTGGGGTGTTCCCGTAGGGCACTGGCAAAGCCGCCGCCGCCGGAGACACTAACGGCCATCTTGTTTACTAAGACCGCCATGGTCTTATTTTCCAGTCCTTCGGCGACGATCTCGAAGGATTTCATAAGCGGCACACCCGCCTTCATCATGGTCGCCATTTGCCGGGTGAACACGGCGATATCGCTGGTACCGATCTTTTGGCCGCCGAAGAGGGCTATGTCTTTGCGTTTTTTGGCCAGTTTTTTAACCCGAATAACACCCTGTTTGCGCAGTTCGGCTTTAATAAAAGAGGGGTTCGTGCCGCTAATCTCACCGCGTTTTAGCTTGCCGTTACGATCGAGCCCTTCGTAGGAGAATATAGAGGTCTTTACTGTTGCAGTTGCCATAACCAAACCACCTTTAATCGGTTGTAATTCTGTTTACTTCTTCCAGACTGGTGACGCCCGAGGCCGCCTTCACCAGACCCGAGATCCTTAGGCTGTTAAAGCCCTCAACCTTGAACTGTTCATTGAGTTGGATCGCGTTTCCCTCATCCATAATAATACGGGACACGTCTGGGGTGATGCGAACCACTTCATAAATACCAACACGGCCCTTGTACCCGCCGGTGCAACTGTCACAACCCTTGGGTTTGAAGATTGTCGCCGTCTGGGCCAACTCACTGGAAAAGCCGGCCTTTACCAGCTGCTCTGCGCTTAAGTCGGCCGGCTCCTTACACTTGCTGCACAGCCGGCGGGCCAAACGTTGGGCGATAATGAGATTGATGGTGGTGGCCAGGTTAAAGGATGGCACACCCATATTGAGCATCCGGGTAATGGTTTCTGCCGCGCTATTGGTGTGCAGTGTCGACATCACCATGTGACCGGTCTGGGCTGCCTTAATGGCGATGGACGCCGTTTCCAGGTCGCGGATTTCGCCGACCATAATGATATCCGGGTCCTGGCGCAAAAAAGAGCGCAGGGCCGAGGAGAAGTCCAGGCCGACCTTGGTGTTGACGTTGACCTGGTTAATACCCTCTAGATTGATCTCGACCGGATCTTCGGCGGTTGAGATATTAATACCGTCTTGGTTAAGAATATTAATGCCGGTATAGAGGGAGACGGTTTTACCCGAACCCGTTGGGCCGGTCACTAAAATCATGCCTTGGGGTTTATCGAGTGCTTTTAGATACATTTCTTTTTGCACCAGTTCATAGCCCAATGCGTCGATGCCCATCTTGGCTGACGAGGGATCGAGAATCCGCATAACGATTTTTTCGCCAAACAGCGTCGGCAGGGTGTTGACGCGGAAATCGATGGCCTTGGTTTTGGAAATTTTTAACTTGATGCGCCCGTCCTGGGGTACACGGCGCTCGGAAATGTCCAGATTCGACATTACCTTCAAGCGCGCCGACATCTTTGGCCCTAGGGCAATGGGTGGCTTGGCCGCGGTTTGTAAAATGCCATCAATGCGGAAGCGGACCCGATAAGACTTTTCATAGGGTTCAAAATGCAGGTCCGACGCGCCTTTTTTAATCGCACTGAGCAGCATCTGGTTGATAAAGCGCACCACCGGGGCATCGTCGCTGCCGTCACCAACGGCCTTATCCTCCGCGCGAGTTTGGGTGTCGACCACATCAAGATCGTCGAGTCCCTCATCCTCTAAGTTATCGAACGCATCGGAGGCGTCATCGGTGATTCGCTCAATAAAGCTGCGCAACTTATCTTCTTCGACCAAGATCGCATCGACACTTAGGCCGGTGTGGAACTTGATTTCATCGATGGCCACTAGATTGGTTGGATCCGAGACCCCGACAAACAGGCGGGTGCCGCGCTTAACCAGCGGAATGGCGTGATGGGCGATAATGAGATTGTTGGCGATCAGATCTTTTGGGAACAGCTCAATATCGAACGCGTCCAGGTCAAAAAAGGGCGTGCCAAATTCATCGGCGGCAATGACCGCAATCTTGCGCGCACCGATCAGGTCGTTTTCGACCAGATAGGGCACCAGGCCCTTTTTCGCTCTGCTGGCCTCGTTGGCCGCGCTTACGGCGGCCTCTTCAGATATGGACCCCTCTACTACCAGGCGCCGTGCCAGGCCCCCTAATGCCATCGTCATAACGCCTTCCCATTGCTCACCATGGTGCAAAGTATAGACCAGTCAACCAAGGCCGCGAACTTAAGTCCGGTTGCCGACCGGGCCCAAAGACGAAATTTGTCGACTGGCGCAGCTAGTGACAATTCAGGTCAGTTTTGTGCCCTAGTGAGCGATCTGACAGGTTCTCTGTCATGGGTGACAAAAATGATTTCTTGCGTCAAAGCGAAGCATATTGGGCTTAACCTGGGTGCTAGCGAACTTGGCATATGAAATGCAATCTTCAATTCGAGCTCAGATGTAATCGGACAGCTGAGTAGGCATATAATCACCTCTGGAGTCGTTACTATGAAGAAACAACAAGGTTTTACTTTAATCGAACTGATGATCGTTGTGGCGATTATCGGCAT
>NZ_CEYAVF010000065.1:0-4822 GCF_982785585.1 Reinekea sp.
CCTCACTCTCCGCCATATTCAATAAAAGAGCCCACCTCGTGTGGGCTTTTTTATGCCTTGCCCTGCAATAACGCGATCCCAAAACAACGGGGACCGGTCAACTGGTAATCCCCCCAGGAATTGACAGGTACCAAAAATAGTGTTTTTAGTAAAAAAATACATTACCACTACAATGGGAGCCCCCTGTGTCAGGATAGTTGTCACCCTCTAGATTCCACCTAAAACCAGATCAGGGGGCGGCTAATGAGAACCGAATGGCTCGCTATTCTGCAGAACAGAAAGAATCGATATTGAAAAAGTTGCTTCCACAACACAACGTGACTGTGGCCGAGATTGTCCGCCAGGAACACATATCGTTAAAAACCCTTTATAATTGGGGTTCTGGGGTTTTTCCCTCGAAAAAAGACAAATGGCTCTGAACACCCCGCCATTAAAGGCCCCTAGAACTTAATTACATTAATTCATAAGAGATGTTCTAGATTGCAATGCTATCCTGGAGACTAAAAGCCGTAAGGCCTACAGGCGCCTTTGGTAAAAATACCCTTAAAATCCCCAGAACCCCATGCAGGAAGGATTATTCTGGAAACAGGCCAGGAAACCAGTAATGGGCCACACTTGCTGGGAATGCGATTCTCATGGTTCTCACGTTAGGTTCAACGACCAAGCCCAGTTGCTTCCACTCGGCAAACTTTCGACGACTACTGCGCTCTGACATACCGATCAGCGCGGAGGCGTCGGCTTTCGATATCCCACCTTCGGTTAACAAGATTCGAAACACGGCATCTGAGCCAACTGGGAAGCTGCCGGCGGCTATCTTGCTCCCAACCCAAATCATGACCCGCTCGCTCAGACCGATAACATCAAGCAACCCCGACATGAAATCGACCTGATCAATAGCTGTTTCCAGAAAGAATTTATTGAAGCTGATAAGCGCCTTTGTGCTTAAGTAACCTCGGCCATCGGTATCCACTTGCCGTGTAGAGTCACAGGCCTGCAAGTGGCCTTTGTATTTATCGACATTTCGGGCGAACCCTCGGGAAACAGACCATAATCCGTGCGTACCGAGTACTTTGTCGAGCGCGTACTGAGTGTGAAGGCGGGTAGTACGACCGTTACCATCCCAGAAGGGATGAATCCACGCGAGACGGTGGTGAGCAGATCCGGCATTTCGAATTGCTCGCAGTCTATTCATGCAGCCATAGACTTCGAAATAACGGATCATGAACCGGTTAATGGCACCGGCAGATATAGGAATGTGAAAACCAATTTTCACATCTCCTGTTCGATATTCGCCGCCAATAATGTTAATGGTGGTGCCATCTTGTTTCTCAATCACGGATAGGGAATCTGGTAGCTCTGCGTAGAAGTCAGCGTGAATGGCTGATATCAGCTGTTGCGTGAAGATTCCTTGTGTGTAGAGGTCGTTTTCTAAACGCTCTTGTACCGCAATGTGAGCTTTGGCTTCCATTTGGAGGTCCCGCTTTGCTGGCTCAGAATCAAAGTCTTTGAGCATTGCCCTGTCAATATCGACAGGATGGGTGTCATGGCCTTCGATCAGATTCGAGTAATAACAATTCATGTTGCGAAGCAGGACAGTGACGCCCCTCGATAGGTCTGCATTCATGCCTGCACTTAACTTCGTAGATTTCTGGACGAGCTCCATGGCCATTTCGTCGAGTTCGTCTCGTTGCGGGGTTCCCTCCGGTACCAGCATTGGCTCCAGGGTGCTTATTACCTCTTTGGCATCAATAATCGCAGCTGTCATGTATTTTCACTCAGGCGTTTGACTGGTATTTTAGCAGTTTTTGACCGGTTTGTCAGATATTGTTGGCCGGTTATGTATCGGCTAGAGCCCAATGGGAATGGGGTGCTGTAGAATTATATGTCCGGTTTACTGGGATCAATTTGGCCGGTTTCCTTCTGAGGTGCTGGCCGGTGATTAGCCGGAGAGAATCGTAATCTATGGAGGCAAAACCCTAGAACCCCTGAAAAGCAATACACCTCTAAAAAAGCGTGAATGACGGGCTCTGTCAAATTCAAAGGGGTCAGAGCCATTGATTTCTAAGTCGCCCCTGTTAGCTAGACATGAAGGCCGGCATTTTCAGTTTAGCCGTTTGACACCAGCTTCCTAATGGGTGACCCCTATGATTCTGATCGGCATAACGAAATAGGTGAAATTAGCTAACACTGTTACTGAGCAACCCTTTTAAGCGAATTATTTGAGCTTTCGTGCTTGAGTCCAGAATAGCTTTAGCGAACAGCGGCGCATAGCTCTGTTTGCTGGTTTCCGGCCCACTGAGTTGCGCGTGCAATACACTCTTACAGGCCTTAGTCGTAGCGGGCGTGGGTTGCCCTAGCACCTCGAGTAACATCCCTTCTAAACACCGGGGTGTTGCTTCGATCAGCTCAAGTTTTTGCTTTTTAGCTGCTTTGCGATCTCGTGTAGTAATGGGTATGTCAGTATCCAGCAGCAGCACTGTTCGGTCGTAACTTACGTGACAGTTAGTCCGCACAATGTAACGGATCATTGCGCTTGGCGACCCGCCGTCGGCCGCATCAACCGACACTTTTTGGTCAAATACTCCCGCCGCCTAAATGCCCTTCATATGCTCGATAAAGGCTTTTTCGGCTGCACCCTCCCCAACCACCAGCAGTGTTGTTTTCACTACCTTGCGAATTCTTCTTTTAGGCATGCCTCATGACCTTAAAAATTCGGCACGGCACTCAGGGCACCGGCCATGTATTTGGCGTAGAGGTTATCATCGGCTCGAACCCCTTTTACCTCATCCAAACGCCAGCTTTGGGTGCACTGTTCTTCTTTTTCGACCAAATACACCTGATGTTTCGACAGCAGGTTAATCACCTCCGGCGTGTGACAGGTGAAAATAATTTGTGCCTGATGGGGATTGGTGTGCTCGAAGCGAAACCAGTCAAGCAGTTTTGGCAGCATATGGGGGTGAAGATCGTTGTCGATCTCATCAATTACCGCAAGCCCACCGTTCATTAACACCGGTAGCACAAGACTCAACAAAACAAAGGCCGATTGCGTGCCGGTGGATTCTTGTAGGAATGGTAATTCAAATACCCTATCTCCCGCCATGTGCAGGGCCACGGGCAAGTAGAGTGTTTCGACCTCACCATTAGGATTTGTTTGCTCCATTTTTCGAATACTGACTTTTGCAATGCCCAAGTCGAACTCACAGATGGCAGCGTTCATACGCTCTGACAGTTCAGGTAACTGGTAGTAATAACCTGCACTTTCCAACACTTTTACAGGCTGAAAATGATTGCGTCCGATGTCTTTGAGGTTATGGAATACCCGGTTAATGACCTCTAATATCGGGTTAGCCGCCAGCACACCATAGCTCTGCGCGGCGGCCAGCAATGATGCATTGGCGCGCAGCGTTTGTGCCTGCGCAGGTGGAAAACCAAATGCCTGTTGCTTGACCCGGTAACCCTGTTCAGTAGACTCGCGCACAAAAACATAGCTAAAGTATTTACTGGTTTTCTGGTACAGCGCTTCTTTAAGCACCTTGTTATTGTGCAGCGATACTTCGTATTTGTACTCTTCACCGGCCACTAGAAATCGCAATGTTAAAAACAGTTGGTTTATCTTTATGCAATGAGTGGGCAGCATAGGGTATAGAGCTGTCACCATTACCGGCCAGAAAGGAGTCAGTCGTAAACCAATTCAGGAAGGCAAATGCCTTCACTAACTGTGTTTTACCGGCGCCATTGGCGCCAACCACCGCAATGGCCTTGTTTATTCGGTCGCCATTGGCCAGAAATATGTCATAACCACTTTGAGTTGGTTTTTTACCCATTTCAAACGAGATTACCGCCTCATCCGCGACACTGTAGAAATTTGAAAGCCGGAGTTCAAGTATCATCCTAGGTCTACTGATACGTATTTTTGTTGATATTGAGCCTATACAACCAAAAAATCGTGGTTTGTAGCAGGTTTTTGGGGTCCAAATATGACGACTCAACCTACTAGAACTTGCTTTGAATGCGCCTTCGCCAACAGGCCAGAGGCGAGTAATGGGCGGTGCACATAAGCTGGTTAAGCCTAGAAGTGAACGACAAAGGATGTCTTGGCAGCTCGCCACACAAACAGCATCTAACGCACGAGTATGGTGGTGGCTGGACCCCACGACAACTGATCAACCCTGGTAAGGCTTGCTGACCTATAGAGGGTTTACATGGCAGATATGAGTCGCTGGCTTAACGGCATGGCGCCCTTCAGTTCGAAGACAACCTCGGTATACTGAACTTCACCACATTCCAACTGGGGGCTCCATGCGCAAGCAGATTCTATTTAGCGTTCTGGCTATCACCTTGCTAATTGCCAGTCTCTTTATTCCAAAAGAGGTTCACAGTGAGACTGAGATGACAGCAGTTGCACTGGGGTACCCGTTGCCGTTTCTTATTCAGGATTTTTCGAGATACACGCCCCTGGTATTCCCGCAAGAATTCAGCTTTGGCAGCCTATGGGAGGACCCTTTCAAGGTTCTATGGCTCAATCTGCTGGTATCTTTTGCAAGCTCAGTCTTTTTGCTGAATGGTTTGTTTTACTGCACAGCGCGCATTGTAAGAACCCAGCGAAAAACCGGCATTGAACCCGGCTAATCGCGCTTGAGGCGATGTCTGGCATTGCACGGTGCAGAACTGAAGCAAACGGAAACAGGGCCCTGTTCTAGGCCCTTGAGTCTGATGATGCCGCCATCTGATTCCGCGTCAGCAACAATTCCAACACCAAACCATAGAATTTCTCCGAACGGTCTGTACTGCCTAACAGTTGCAACATTTGATTCTGATGCGC
>NZ_CEYAVF010000066.1:0-2771 GCF_982785585.1 Reinekea sp.
ACTTTAAATTTAAGGAGTACTCATGAAAAAAGGCAAGATCATTTGGGTTTTGATTATTTGGTTTCTGTGGGCTGTTGGAATGGATATCGAGTTGCTGTACCGCCACCAGAGCACCAATGACTATTTTGCGTATAGTAGTGCCGGATTAACCCCTCTATTTTTTATCTTAGCTGTCTCAGTTCTTATGCTTAATTTAAGCTCGTTGTTTTTTCTAATCAAACCCAAATTGATCGGTATTAAGGTTGCATATTCGGCATTAATCGCCGCAGCTATCTACAATTTACTGGCATGCGGTCTTGGGCTATTAAATATCGAAGGCATGAAGCAGGCATATAGAATGAGCAAAGAAAGCATGGGGTTGCCGATTCAGGAGGAGGCGTTACCAATGCTATTTTCTCCCACCGCTTTCGCCGGCATGCTGGGTGCATCACTGTTAGTCTATATCCTGATTGCGTTTCTAATTAGTAAGAGAAAGGCGTATTTTCGTGGGCAATAATAGGTCACAGTAAAGCTGTGGGTATAATAAAAAGGATCAGCTATTAGGAAGCTGAAAAGTTCGAACCTAATGAGCCCGTTAGTAATTATAATTAGACAAGATTCAGAAGCGAAAATTGAAGGTGGAATGTTGAAAGTAATGAGAAAATAATAACATACTTGATACCTGCCGGAATTGGTGTTTGCTATCTGAATTGGCTGTGCAGAACGCGTATAGTAAAACAATTAACATTAATTTATAAATAGGACTAAATAACATGGACTCATATCAACTGTCCGTATTTTACACAATAGTAATCTTGATTTTGGCAATATATGTCACCACGATAAGCGTTAAGTCTTTAGTTAATCCCGAGGATCTTGACTACTACTTGAGGACGTCACATAAGGCTAAATACATAGTAGAAAAATACGGAATTGAGAAATCTAAAGAACTGAGTAAAAAATATTTTATACCTTTAAGCCTTGTTATATGTGTGATTATGTTTGGGGTGGTCGTTAGGAATTTGTTTGTTCTTGTTCCGGTTCTTTTTAGAGGGTAGTCGAATCTCTGGAAACCTGGTCTTGTAATCCCCCCTTTTATAACCGATGTTAAAAGTAGGGTCCTAGGCGGCTATTGCGCTCAGCCCAGTAAGCCCACCAGTTGACCGTATCAAATACAACAGCAGCTAAAGCACCACCATTCACACCACGGTGTAACCGAGTTTTTGCCCGGTTTTATAAACCACCGTGGTCATGGCGGTGTCCGACAGATTGCGATGAAAAACCGTCTGGCTGGGTAGGGCGGACTTGGCGCGTTCAAACAGCGCGATGGCCGGTTCAGGGCCAAACATTGAGGAACGGTATGCAATACCGTCCAGTGCTGGCCACGCCTCATAAATTGCTTTCGCCCAACGCTGCGCCCGGATTCGGCTGCCTGAGTTGATCGCTGTTGATGCGCCGATTCGGGTGCAGAACGGGCCTTGCAGATCCAGCAGTTGGATGTCGCGTCGCAAAGCGAAACCGGCCAAAACAGGGCTGTTGGCCCGACGGTCAATAAGGCGGGTACTCTGGAAGTATTCAGCGAGGGCGGTGGGGATATGATTTGCGCCATGGGCGCCGTAGAGAATGCCTCGCTCTTGCGCGGCCGCGTTGGTGGACCTTGAATTGCTAATTAGATGATGGTCAAATCGACTGGCTAAGGGGCCAACGTGTCGGAATTCGTTCCAGTTCGATGGGTAGCGGCCCGATGTAGGGAAGAGCCGGCTGATGACGGTTGCCGCAGGTAGTACTAACACCACCGGTTTGATCAGGGCTAAGGCCTCTGCCGTGGGTGGGTTGGGGAACTTGGCGGTCACAATTGCGCCACCAATTGCGTTAAAATATCGGTATTGCCACCATTTTTTAGCCATTGGATCGGTGTAACGGGCACGTCTTCGAGTGACAGTTCCGCAAGCTCGGTATTAAAAAAACGATGTATCGACAGCGGATGCACATCTCCGCCCGTTCCAAGCAATACCGCTTTCATGCCGGGCAGTATTTTTCCGTCGATAAATTGCCATAACGGGTAGTAGGCCAGATCATCCAACCGAAAACAGTACAAAGCCTGCTGGGCGGTCATTTGGGAGATACGAGGCTTTGATACCTGGAGCAGTTTAGCGGCATCGGCGAAGAGGACTGAGCGCCGCCGCAGAGCTTCCATTTCAATGGCCACATCGGCCAGATGGTTGAGCATAAGTTCTGAGTCAACGGAGCTATTGACGCCGACTGCGCCGCCGGCCAGCAGAAAATCGCGTTCATCGTTAGAGAGCACGGCAACGGCTCGATCGGGCGCGTTAAAGGGGCGATTGACTAGGGAACGCGCTATCCCGATCAATACCGACTCTGGGCTACCCAAACCCGATTCTTCAATGATGCGTTGCGCGCTGGCAATATCAATCAGACTTAACAACCCTTAACGTTTCGTGTTGTTAATTATAACCCTAGGGCCGAATTAAGCACATTGTCAGCTGTATCGCAGTTCAGAGCTCACCACCTGGTATGTGTACCGAACTATTCAAAGCGGCCTGAGCCGCCAACTGCTTGTCGGTCCACAGCGTCTTCAAATGGTCGAGAATCCCTACTACCTGGGCTTCCGTTAAGATCCCCTTAAAAGCCGGCATAGTCAAAAACTCGCTACCGTTGTAGGGGTCGCGATGGCCATTCAGAGTCATCATCACTAGGTCGTCATCGGAATGGCGCCAGGTGTGGCCCTTGGCATTGTGGGGTGGGGGCGGTATATCGCCGAGGGCATTGGG
>NZ_CEYAVF010000066.1:2871-4428 GCF_982785585.1 Reinekea sp.
AGCTGGCCACTGGCGGTGCCCAGATACAGGGTGCCCATTGGACCCGACACTAGAGCCGTGGTCGCGTTATCGGGCACCGTCGTAATCGGCTGCCAGGTGCGCGCGCCGTCCTGGGTTTGGAATAGGGTTGTTGCGGTCGCCGCATAATACCAAGAGGGTTCTTCTGGCTGATAGGCCAAGGCTAAAAAGCCGTCGGACATGTCTTTCACATCGCGCCAAAAGCAGAAGCAGTCGGCGGTAAAGGCGATACCGGTCTGGCCGGTGGCAAAGATCCAACCGGTGTCCATGCTGTCGGGCATGTCACTGTGCAAATAGTCTGTGACTACGCCGCCCGGGCCGCCGTCCATATTGAGCCATTGGTCTTCGGGGGTGTATTTGTAAACGCTGGTCTGGTTGGCCGCATAGAGGATGTCGGTCACCGCAACGTTGGTGAATACAAAGTCCAGATTTTGGGTATCCAGACCCTGATTCAAAGGCTGCCAGTTCGGCGCGGCCAATGCCGTGCTGAAGAGTCCATCGGCACGAGTTGAGATCAACAAGTGTTTTTGCGCCCCCCATAGGGTCGCATCGCTTAACGCACTGTCGACATCGGGCGAGACAAAGGCTTTTGCTGTGCCGGTACTGGGTTCAAACAGTGTGATGTGGTGGGTCTGGGTAATTACCAGTTGGGCGGAATCGCTGATCCAATCGAGCGACTGAATCGGTTCCGCGGCGCTGGCAACTCCCACTAATGGACCGCTTAGGGCTGCGAGGAGGCAAAGGAGGGATCTGGTAGGGGCCATTCGGGGTGCCATAGGGTTAGGATTTCGGCCGTTAGTATCGCATTAAATCCGCTTGGGAAATTGACCGGGCCGAGCGGTATTGGGTAAATTATTTGTCGGTGAGGTGACAGGCATTGCGGCCGCCACGGACAAACAATGCTGCCTTTTACCCTCTCTCTTTTCGCGGCACTATAAATTAGCGCCTCTAGCGCCAGCCTAGGTACGTTAAGTGAATGCTGGAAGTTGCCCTTTAAATTTGGGGTACATACTTTGTGCATATACATTATTAATAGTGGAAGAAGGACCATGTCCACTGGCTCTGTCTTTTATAACAATAAATCACAGGCCGTGCGCTTGCCTGCTGATTCTCGATTTCCCGATACGGTAAAACGCGTTGTTGTTCGTGTTGTGGGTAATGAACGCATTATTTCACCTGCTGAGAAGAGCTGGGATTCCTTTTTCCTATCTGAGGAGGGCGTAAGCGATGATTTCTTAACCGATCGTGAGGACTTTCCCCCGGAAGAAAGGGAGTCATTTGATGATTAAATACATCCTGGACACCAACATTGTTATCTACGTGATGAAAAGGCGTCCATTAGATGTTCTTGATCGTTTCAATGAACACAGTCGGCAGATATCGATAAGTGCAATTACCTTTGTGGAGCTAATCTATGGCGCTGAAAAAGCCAAAAAAAGGAACATAACCTGAAACAGGTTGAAGACTTTGTATCGAGGCTTGAGGTACTGGATTATCATCAGAAAGCGGCAGCTCATTATGGTGATATCCGAGCGGTTC
>NZ_CEYAVF010000067.1:0-1850 GCF_982785585.1 Reinekea sp.
CACTATTCCATGCTCGATCTGTGCCCCGTCGTCGAAGGGCAAGGCCCCAAAGACGCGTTTCGCAATGCCCTGGAGCTGGCCCAATTGGCCGAGCGGCAAGATTTTCGGCGCTATTGGTTGGCCGAACATCATAATATGATTGGCATTGCCAGTGCGGCCACCTCGGTGTTGATCGGCCATATAGCCGCCGGCACCGAGCGTATCAGGGTTGGTGCCGGTGGCATCATGTTGCCCAACCATGCACCCTTGCAGATCGCCGAACAGTTTGGCACCTTGGAAACCTTGTTTCCGGGGCGGATCGACCTGGGTGTCGGCCGCGCGCCGGGTACCGATGGCGCAACGGCGGCAGCCTTGCGCCAGCATTTGAATGCCGACGTCAATCGATTCCCTGAGGATGTTGAGGAACTGCTTGGGTATTTTCAACCGGAGCGACCCGGTCAACAGGTCAGGGCAGTGCCTGGGGCCGGTTTGGATGTGCCGGTTTGGATTCTCGGTTCCAGTCTCTATGGCGCGGGCATGGCCGCCGAATTTGGTTTGCCCTATGCCTTTGCCTCGCATTTCGCACCGGCCGATCTGCTTGCGGCCATTGCCCTGTATCGGCGTGACTTCAAGCCCTCGATCCATTTAGCCAAGCCCTATGTCATGGCCGGCTTCAATGTGATTGCCGCCGATACCGATGCTGAAGCGGAATTTTTAGCCAGTTCGATGCAGCAGTCCTTTGTGCGGCTCTATACCGGCAAACCGGGTAAGTTTTCGCCCCCGCAGGAAGGTTACTTTCAATCCTTGCCGGCCAATGTGCAGGCCACCCTGAATCAGGTGCTCGGCTGTTCGGCGATCGGTTCGGCCAATACCGTATGGCAAAAGTTGAATGATTTTTTGGCCCGAACCCAGGTCGATGAAATTCTGGTCACGGGCAGTACCTTTAGCCATACGGCGCGTCTAAACTCGTTTGAGATCGCCAGTGATGTCTTAAAATCATTACGTTAGCGGAGCACTTCACGGCAGCTATCGCGGTCTGAGGCTATATCGGTCAGGGCGACGGTGCAATAACGGCCCAGTTGGCCTACCAACTACTGTCCAGAGGACCCTTGTTTGCGATTCACAAGGTTGACAAGATCTTTATATTAATCTTAGATTAAAGATCCATGGAATTATTCTCGATATCAAGATAAATTAGGCTCACATTTTTCAAGTAAATAGTAATATATGGCAGTTCCTTTAGATGCAGTCGACCAAATTAAGGCTCAATGGCAACAAGAGCGCCCCGAACTGTCGCTCCAGGCGATGGGGATCTTAGGCCGCTTACGGCGCTGTGCCGTGCTCTATGCACCGCTATCCGATAGCAGCTTTGGCAAGTTTGGCCTGACCGCTTGGGAATTCGATGTATTGGCCACCCTGCGCCGCGCCGGTGCACCCTATACCCTAACCCCAACTGAACTCTTTTCGACCCTGATGGTCACGTCGGGCACCATGACCCATCGTTTAAAGGGGCTAGAAACCCGGGCATTTATTGAACGGAGTGATAACCTCGACGATGCGCGCAATCGCCTGGTCACATTGAGCTTGCAGGGCTTGAGTACCATTGATGCGGCCATGACGGCGCATGTCGATACGATGGAAGGGATTATGTCGGGCTTGAATCTTGCCGACCAGGTACAGTTGAATCACTCCTTGACGCAACTGCTTGCGCTGCTGGAGACTCAGAGTGTGAATTCTAAGCCCGCGCTGGTGAGCAAGTCGTCAGCGAGCCCATACAAGTAAAGGCCGACCCGGCGGAAACCAGGCGTTGTCTCTCAGCGCCACAGTTGTGCTGCTTTCGATCGATCGAAGCAGCAGAGATATCGAAGCAG
>NZ_CEYAVF010000067.1:1950-3410 GCF_982785585.1 Reinekea sp.
ATCGAAGCAGCAGAGATATCGAAGCAGTCTTAAACCGCCGTGATTTGCTAGTGTTCAACGAGTTAGGCGCGCGTCTACGCGTCTAACTCCGTTTTAAATCGTTCCAACAGCTGCTATCCTCAGCTCGTAATCACTGTGTTAATATACCTAATGGACCTAACGAATAGGAATGCTATGAACACTCAAGAGAGTACGATGTTCGAACGTTTTTTTGCTATGGAAACAGCCGGTGGAATAATGCTGATCGTTTCAGCCATGCTGGCCATGTTATTCGCCAACACCCTCCTAGGTCCCTATTATCAATTGATACTGGCGACACCAGTGGAAGTTCGCTTCGGCATACTCGATATCGCTAAGCCTTTGCTGCTGTGGATTAATGATGGCCTGATGGCGATATTCTTTTTCCTCGTTGGTCTGGAACTCAAACGCGAAATGCTCGAAGGCGAACTGCGCGACCGGCGCAATATTATTTTACCGGGTGTGGGCGCTGTCGGTGGCATGTTGGTGCCAGCACTTGTCTATCTGTACTTTAACTACGGCGATCCAGTTGCTGAAAAAGGCTGGGCTATCCCCACTGCGACCGATATTGCCTTTGCCCTAGGTGTTTTGACCCTACTGGGTTCGCGGGTACCGGTCACCATCAAAATTTTCCTGACTTCGCTGGCGATCTTCGATGATATAGGCGCCATCATTATCATTGCGATTTTTTACACCTCAAAACTGTCGCTCACCGCGCTGATAATGTTCAGCTTGGGTATACCGATCTTGGCAATATTGAATCGTCGAGGTGTTATCGCCAGAGCGCCCTATCTTATTGTCGGCCTGATGATGTGGGTTGCTATGTTGAAATCCGGTGTTCATGCCACCTTATCCGGGATCGTTTTAGCGATGTTTATTCCTATTCGTTCAGCCAAGGATCCGGAGGTTTCGCCGTTGCGAAGTTTGGAACATGATCTGCACTCGCTGGTAGCCTTCTTTGTACTGCCGGTGTTCGCCTTTGCCAATGCCGGTATTGATTTACGCAGCATCAGTGCTGAACAGCTGTTTCATGGTGTGCCAGTGGGTATCGCCTTGGGTTTGTTTTTAGGTAAACAGATTGGCATCTTTGGGGCCTGTTTCTTGTTCATTAAACTGGGCGTGACCAGATTGCCAACGGGCATGAGTTGGCTGAGTCTATATGGTACCGCCGCACTCTGTGGTATCGGCTTTACTATGAGCCTGTTCGTCGGTTCCTTGGCGTTTGAGGTCAAGGGCGCCGATATGCTGTTCGATGACCGAGTCGGCATCATATTCGGGTCCTTGTTATCCGGTATTGTCGGTTATCTGATCTT
This sequence comes from Reinekea sp., assembly GCF_982785585.1. Taxonomy (NCBI): domain Bacteria; kingdom Pseudomonadati; phylum Pseudomonadota; class Gammaproteobacteria; order Oceanospirillales; family Saccharospirillaceae; genus Reinekea; species Reinekea sp. The sequence goes on from NZ_CEYAVF010000067.1 coordinate 3,282, forward strand.
GCGTCGCTCCCTGAAGACCAATATTGAGGCGGAATAGGGCTACAACCCAGTGCAATCGGACCTAAAAACACTGCTGGTCACCGGCGGTGCCGGCTTTATCGGCAGTGCCGTGGTGCGGGAGCTGCTCAG
>NZ_CEYAVF010000068.1:0-2841 GCF_982785585.1 Reinekea sp.
CGAACTCCAGCGACAAACCATCGGTTCGGTCTTCGCCAATGGCATCGGGCTTATAGGCCTGATAGACGCGCGACATGGCTTCATCGGCATCGGCCACCTTGCTATTGATCTCGCCCGGGCTGGGGAACTTGGCCATGCGATCTTCGACCAGCGTCTTCAGCGTGGTCTGCTTACGACTCAACAGATCGATAATCAATAACCAGGGGATCATGCCCGAGTCGGCATAGGCAAAGTCTCTAAAGTAGTGATGCGCACTCATCTCACCGCCATAGACCGCGTCTTCCTTGCGCATCCGCTCCTTAATAAAGGTGTGACCCGAGACCGACTGAATCGGCACACCGCCCGCCGCCTCGACGATTTCGACGGTATTCCACACCAAACGCGGATCGTAGACGATCTTGGCACCCGGTTGCTTGGCCAAGAAGGCTTCCGCCAGCAGGCCGACTATATAGTAGCCCTCGATAAAGTTGCCGTCTTCATCCCACATAAAGCAGCGGTCAAAGTCGCCATCCCAGGCGATACCGAGGTCGGCGCCATGGTCCTTAACGGCCTTACCGGTGACCGGCTGCTGCTCATGCAACAGCGGGTTGGGAATACCATTGGGAAAGGTGGCGTCCGGTGCATGATGTATCTTAATAAACTCGATCGGCGCGCCCAGGGCCAACAAAGCAGCCTCGATAGCGTCCAAGGAGGGCCCCGCCGCACCATTGCCGGCATTAACCACCAACTTCATCGGCTTCAGGTTAGCGACATCCAGATAGGTCATCAGGTGCTCAACATAGGCGGCGCGATTGTCCAACAGCGTCAGCGTGCCCGGCGTCTCGGCCTTCTCGCCATAGTTGCCGGATTCAGCCATGGCGCGGATATCGGCCAAACCGGTATCGGCCGAGATGGGCTTGGCGTTATCGCGCACCATCTTCATGCCGTTATAATTGATCGGGTTGTGGCTGGCCGTGACCATACAACCGCCCTCGGCGGCCAAAAACGTGGTACCAAAGTAGACTTCCTCGGTGCCGCACATGCCCAGATCGATCACATCGGCCCCAAAATCCAGCACGCCTTGCGCAAAGGCATCCTTTAATTCCGGCGAGGTCTCGCGCACATCCCAACCGACTACCACCTTTTTAGGCTGCAGAAAGGTCGCAAACGCGCGGCCGATGCGGTAGGCGATATCTACATTCAGCTCAGCGCCGAGTTCGCCCCGAATATCGTAGGCTTTGAAACAGGTGAGATCCATCTTAGGTCCTTATTGGCTATCTGGGTTAACATTGGCTGCGACAAGAGCGAATAATACAGGGTTGGGTGGCAATTAATAGATTGTCATATATAACCAGTGTCATACAATCGCACTAATTGAATCTTATCAACTTGTTATAAACTTCTTTTGAGGACTTCCTTGAGCTTATGGACACCAACCAACAAGACCTGATCCACCTGCGGCCCCAAAATTCCGATGAAATAGATCTCGGCGAACTACTGCGTAAGCTGATTGGTGAATGGAAATTGGTGACCGCGGTCACTCTCTTGGGCGCCGTGGCAAGCGTTGTGATTGCCTTACAGCAAACCTCTATCTATCGCGTAGAGGCCATTTTGGCCGCGCCATCTATTGCCGAGCTGGGGGCCATGGTTGACCAAACACTGGTGCCGATTGATAGCGAAAAGGCCATGGAAAAGGTGGTAGAGAGCCTGTTTTCGATCAAAAATCAACGTGCCGTTTTTGACCAGAGTGAGCTGCTCCGGCTCTCTGGCTTAGATTCCGCTGTAACCCCTAACGAGCTATTCAGCACCATCACCAACGACCTATCGATCACCCGAATCGAACGCGAGTTCTATAATTTATTGGACAACGAACGATCGCCTTTCAAAGAAGTTAATATCAGCTTTGATTCAGCCAATGCAGCAGAGGCCGCCGAATTCGTCAATACCTTGGCCATTAAAGCCTTGGCATCGTCATTAGAAACCTTTAAGGATGATGCGGCGGCCCGTAAGGCCGATCAGATCAGTCAGATTGAAACGCAGCTAAAAGGACTCCAAGAAGCCGTTAAACAGGGTCGATTAGCTGAAATTACACGCTTAGAAGAGGCAAACAATCTAGCCAGCGATGCGTTGCGATTGCAGTTAAACCTACTCGAACAGCAGGCTAAGACCAACCGACTCACCCGTATGGCCCAATTGAAAGAAGCCATCAAGACAGCCAGTGGTTTAAAGATCATCGAGCCCATATCTTGGGAAAGCCTTCGCCCTACTAATGCCAACGCACAGTTTCTAAATAATCTGTCTGGCGCCCCGGAAGCCCAACCGCTTTATTTCCAGGGAACCCGATTGCTCATTGGCGAGCGGGATATGCTAGCTGCCCGGACTGATGACCTCCTCTATGTCGCAGAATCTTCCGCCATAGAGCTTAAACTCACGCAATTGTCTGCCGATCCGAAGATCGCAGCGTTAAAAGCCCGACAAAACGACACTATTTACATCCCCAACTATGACGAACTGATCGCCCAAAAATCCGCGTTGATTAACCTGTTAGTCGACTTCCCAATTGCCCGAATGGCCTCCCTAATACAGCCGGCCGTGGCCTCAACCATACCTATCAAACCCAATCGTAAGCTGATTGCGGTGGCGGGTACCGTTCTGGCGGGGTTTTTAGGCTTATTTTTTGCGCTGATTCGCATTGCGATCAAAAAATAGCTCACATTTTTAGCAAGACAATCATCTTGGAGCCATTATTCGCCTAAACTAATAAGGACACTCTCGGAAACAAGGTTTCAATAGGATGCAAGACACGGAAAGGAATCGGGACTTGATTCATTTACGACCGTCATCGGATGACGAAATTGACCT
>NZ_CEYAVF010000069.1:0-2688 GCF_982785585.1 Reinekea sp.
TTTGTCGAAGACACGGCGGTACCGCCTGAAAATCTGGCCGACTTTATTATGGAGTTTCGCGCCGTCCTCGATAAGCATAAGCTGCGTTATGGCATGTTTGGTCATGTCGATGCCGGCGTCTTGCATGTCCGCCCCGCGCTCGATCTAAAGGACGAGGCCCAATTCAAGCTGGTGCGCCAGATTACCGATCAGGTTGTCGCCCTGGTCAGTAAATACAATGGTCTGCTCTGGGGCGAACACGGCAAGGGTGTGCGCTCGGAATTTTCGCCGACCTTTTTCGGCGATCTCTACCCGGAATTGCAGCAAATTAAACGCGCCTTCGATCCCTTTAATCAGCTCAATCCCGGCAAGATCGCTACCCACCAGGACAAGATCCCGCTGCTGCGCATCGATGAGGTTGGCACCCGCGGCGAGCTGGATCGAACCATTGCCGTCAAGAGCTGGACCCAGTTTGGCTCGGGCATGTACTGCAATGGCAACGGTGCCTGCTTTAACTGGGACCCGAACGACGCCATGTGCCCGTCCTTTAAGGTCACCCAGGATCGTCGCCAATCGCCCAAGGGCCGAGCATCACTGATCCGTGAATGGTTGCGTCTGCTGAGCGAAAAGAATGTCGATACCACCGCACTGAGCGAGCGGCAAAAGCGCCGTGTGCCGCTGCTGCATTTTATTCCCCGTGCCTGGAACAGCCTAAAACAGCGCCAAGGCCAATACGATTTCAGCCATGAGGTGGCCGACTCGATGGCCGGTTGTCTGGCCTGTAAATCCTGTACCGGCCAGTGCCCGATCAAGGTCGATGTGCCCGAATTCCGCGCCCGCTTCCTGCAGATCTATTATGGCCGTTACCTGCGACCGCTCAAGGACTACTTTATTGGTAGCCTGGAATTCATTATCCCGGTGCTCGCCTTTGCACCCTTTAAGTGGCTCTACAACACCGCCATGTCACTCAATCCGGTTAAGCGGGTGCTACGCGATGTCGCTGGCATGGTCGACAGTCCGCTGATCCACTCGCTGAATTTTCGCCGTGAACTGCGCCGACGCAAACTTTTCTTTGCCGATCCGATCTTGCTCGATGGCCTGTCGGCCAGTGAGCGCGAACGTTCGGTGATCTTGGTTCAGGATGCCTTCACCAGCTTTTTCGAAACCCCGGTGGTACTGGATATTATCGACTGCCTGCAGGAGTTGGGCTTTAGGGTCTGGGTCATGCCGTATGCGCCCAATGGCAAACCCCTGCACGTGCACGGCTTTTTACATCTGTTCGCGTGGGTTGCAAAACGCAATCAACGCAAGCTGCAACGCTTAGCCAATACCGGCATTGCCCTGGTCGGTATCGATCCCTCCATGACCCTGAGTTACCGTGCCGAGTACGTTAAGTACGTAAAACTGGCCGTGCCACCGGTCTACCTAGTGCAGGAATTTTTGGCGCAGCACAAGGAGCGCTTAGCCGCTCAGGCGCATCGGTTTAATACAGGCTCAGTCAAGCTCTTGGGTCACTGCACCGAAAAGACCAATGCCCCGGCGGCGATGAAAGACTGGACCGAGATCTTTGCCATGCTCAACCAAACCTTGAACCACGAGGCGGTCGGCTGTTGCGGCATGGCCGGCACCTATGGTCATGAAACGCGCAATCGCACCAACTCGGAAAATATCTATAAGCTGTCCTGGCAGGCCGTGGTCGAAAACCAGCCGAGCGAGATGCTGCTCAGTACCGGTTATTCCTGTCGCAGCCAGGTCAAACGACTCCATCAAAAAACCTTGGGCCACCCGCTGCAATATCTCCTGCAGTGCCTTAAATAATCCGCGTTCAATCGGGCTGGGGCCTGTGGCCCGGCCCAGCCCCCGAGCCAACTAATCATCGCTAAATAAAGCCCCAGGCTATTTCTTGTACTATCGTTATCTATTACTCCCATTGCTTGAGATCCATAGATGACTCCATCACTTTGGCGCAACATTTGTGTCCTCGCGGCGGCCACCCTGTCGTTCTCGGCAGGGGCTTGGGCCGACGCCAACACCCTGCGCATCCTAACCTGGGAGGACTATTTCGATCCGGAACTGATCAGCCGGTTTGAGGCGACGCATCAGGTCACGGTCCAGTCCATCTATTATGATAACGATGAGGTTCGCGACCAGATCATGGCCGAGAACCAGGGCAATGGCTTCGACCTTATTTTGGTCGATGATATCAAGCTGCCGACCTATATCGATCAGGGCTGGCTCGCGCCCATCGCCACCGAACGACTCGTTCACCTAGCCGGACATGGTGAACTGTGGCATCAGCGGGTACCGGGCATAGAGGGCTATGCGATCCCATACAGCTGGGGGACCTATGGCATCACTTATCGCTCTGACCTGCTCGACACCGCACCGACCCGCTGGGCCGACCTGTTCGAGCCCAACGAGGCCTTAACGGGTTTTATTCAAATGCTCCCCCAGGCCTCAGAATTGTTGGTCATCGCCCTACTGGCACAAGGTGATGGACCGAACAGCACCGATCCGGCCGAGCTGGCCGAGGCCCTGGCGCTGCTCAGTGCCCAGAAACAGCGCGTAGCCTATTATCAGACCTTAGATTTCGATGACAACTTGCTCAATCAAGGGCTGGTCAAGGCGGCTATGTCCTATAATTCCGATGCGATCGTGCTGCAAGAGCGCTACGACAATATTGAATTTGTCGTGCCGGATGAGGGCACC
>NZ_CEYAVF010000070.1:0-2434 GCF_982785585.1 Reinekea sp.
CTCTACTTTGTGCCCTGATCGGGCCAGGAGCCTTGTATTTCGGGGCTTTGGGCATACTGGCACGGCCATTGCTGTTATTCTTCGGGCAGGAGCTACTATTGCTATTTTTCGGTTAAGCCTTGCCGCTTAACCAAAAAGCGGCAACTCCAATCATCAGAAAGCAGGATCCGTTATGACTAAGGCACTCAAACAAGCAGACGTCTGGCAGTGTGAGCCGTTAGGGCTTGCATCAAATACCACGGACCTGACCAATCGTGAATGGAAAGAATTCGAACGTCTCGCCCTGTTTCACTATGATAAGAGTATTAATGCTCGTACCTTAAATGAACAAACCGTTACCCATCGAGGAGCTGCCAAAGATTATGCTAACCGCTTGCTTAAAGATAAAGCGAGAGAGGTGACGGCTCTTAATCTATTGGCTCGTATCGCTCTAGATGAGGGCTTTTATAATGCTAGCGCTCAATACCTAAAAGATGCTCTTACGCTCAATTCCGAAGACGCCGGTTGTTGGTATTCTATGGGCCATCTCGGCCTGGCCACAAAAGACTATGACAGCGCGTTGGAATGCTTTTCGCGCTCTTTAGCTATTGCCCCGAATCAAACCCGTGCCGAGACCTCTTTGGCCTATACCTTAGCTCGCAAAGGACAGGTAGTCGAAGCGTTTCAGGCTTACCGAACACTCTTCCGCACTAATCCACTCGACAATCATGTCCAGGCCAAATTATTTGAAATACTGAAGAACATCCAGGCCGACTATTATCAGCCCGATCTTGAGATCGATGTAATCCGCTGGTTAAAGGTTAAGAATATGGACCTTCAAGCCCTTGCACCTCTGGTCATGTCGCTACTAATTCATAAATACTCCTTAAATGATGCCAATGCCGTCATCGACTTGCAGGATTTGGCGAAAGATCAAATGTTAAACTTGGCATTGGGAAAGCTCTATTTTATCAACGATGAAATAGAAAAATTCATCACGCTGCTGCGTAAACACGTTTTGCTGAACTGTATAGATGGTTCCTATAAGGACCAGCATCTGCTAAAACTGGCTGGCCGATTAGCGCTGCATTCAGAACATAATGAGCAGGTTTATCAGTACGACGCGGATGAAAAGACTCTCGTTAATAAGTTGGCTAGCCTGCTAACCGAGGTACTGCTATCGCCGACCAACAAAACCCATGACTCAGCCCCTCTATTTACCCTGTATGCTATGTATGAACCTCTTATCACGGTGCCCGGCATCGATCGTCTGAGCAACCAAAATCTGACCGACTGGCCAGCCCATGCGAAGCGACTCATTCAACATGTAGTGGTCAATGCCAAAGCCGAAGTCCAGCTGATGGCGACCATAGAAAAACTTGGCCCCATAAGTGACAGCATCTCAGTGGGCGTCAAACAACAGTATGAAGAGAACCCCTACCCTCGTTGGTTACATCTGAGCTACAACACGCCGACCAACTATGGTCGAGCGCTGGAAACCGAGCTAATCGGCTTTCGCGCGCCTGAGTTTTTTAACATGGGTTCGGTGAAGTTTCTCATCGCCGGCGCGGGCACTGGCCAACACGCCCTCAAGGTGGCGCGTTACTTCCGTAACGCGGAAGTACTGGCGATCGATTTGAGTAGTCGGTCATTAGCCTATGCCAAACGCATGGCTGTGCAACATCAGATTAGCAATATTCGCTTTCTCAATTGTGACATCTTGGAACTGGACCAGCTCGATGAGCAATTTCACGTCATCGAGTGCTCCGGCGTGTTGCACCATATGAAAAACCCAGACCAGGGTCTGGCGGCGCTTAAGGCCCGCTTAGCACCAAAAGGCCTGATCAAGCTGGGGCTTTATAGCTATCAAGCGCGCGAAGTGGTGCGTCAAATGCGTGACCTTATCACGCGCTACGATTTGCCGCCCACGGCAGAGGGTATTCGAACGTTGCGCCAGGCCATTCTAGAAGGAAAGATGCCGTACGACTTTTCTGGACTGAAAAGCAGCCAAGACTTCTATTCGTTAAGTGGCTGCCGCGATCTGCTCTTTCATGTTCATGAATTCCAATATGAACCCCTAGAACTGAAGGCCATGATTGAACGGCAACAGCTGGAATTTTTGGGTTTTGTGGTGCCGGAAAGCGTCAGGGCTGATTACGGCCAACGCTTCCCCGATGACCCGCGTATGGTCGATCTGAGTCATTGGCAGGCTTTTGAACAGGAGCACCCTGCCCTATTCGCCGGCATGTTCCAGTTTTACCTGCAATCTAATGGCTAAGTTCAGCACTTTAGGCCACAGGCAAGTTGCCCTAAGCCAAAGGCAATCGATAGGCAAAAAAAAACTCCCGTTCAACGGGAGTTTTTTTTGGGTCAGCTCGATAGGTCTGAGCGTGGCGTTAGCCATTCAACCACAGATGCACCCAGATACTGGCGAAATAGCCGAGCATGATCACCG
>NZ_CEYAVF010000071.1:0-2229 GCF_982785585.1 Reinekea sp.
AGCAGGCCGCCCCAATGCCAGCGCTTAAGGCCCCTAATTAAGGTCGACGGCATACTGTTTGAGCAAATCCAACGCGACCCGGTCGAGCGCTCGCAAATGGGTTCGGCGTAAAAACACGCGTGGCGCCTTGTCGTCTTTCATGGCCTCCAACCAACGTGCGGCACACATGCACCAGGTGTCGCCCGGCTTTAAGCCGGCAAAGTTGTATTGCGGTACCGGCGTGGACAAATCATTGCCCTTGAGTTGGGAATAGCGCAAAAACTCTTCGGTCGCTTCGATACATACGGTGTGCGATCCGCCGTCTTCATCACTGCTGTTGCAGCAGCCATCGCGATAGAAACCGGTTAAGGGGTTTTCGCCACACGGGTCGAGTGGTTCGCCGAAGACATTCAGGGATGGGTACATAGCCATAAAAAAACCTGTGTAATAGGTGCATCAATAACTCACACCGAGAAAAGACCAGTGTAACTTTTGGTTTCCTTATAAGCCAAGCATTAGGGGCAACGCAGTACCACTATTTTCGCACCGGCCGGACTCTGAGCCAGTAAACGCTGGGCGGCCGCGAGGTCGTCGAAGTTAAACACCCTAGCAACAGGCAGGCTGAGGCGGGCGGCGGCTGCCAGATCGAGATAGGTTTGCAGCTGTGAGCCATTTAGATCCGCCGCTTCGCCTTGATACGAGGTCAGTTCTACAGCGGTAGGGATATCGACACGAGGGTTGAAATTCTCCGGTGACGCAGGTCCGCCAAGGTTGCCCATCCTGCACACCAGCCCACTCGGGCCGACGCATGCCAATGAGTCCTCCAGCGTGCTATCGCCAACCAGTTCCAGTACTCGATCGTAGGGTTTGAAGATGGAGGCGGCGATCTGTGGCGCGACCTGACCATTGTCGATCCAGACTTCGTCGGCGCCGGCGTGAATCAAATTGGTAATCTGATCGCTGGTTCGGGTCGTGACGCCAACCCGTAAGCCTGCCGCCTTGGCCAAGGCCAAGACAGTCAAGCCAATGGTTGAGGTGCCACCTCGGATCAACAGGGACTCGGCATCCGCTATCGCCAAGCCAATGTGCAGGGCCCCGTGGGCGTTGCGCAGTAATGTCGGCAGCGCCGCGAGGACATCCCAGGGCAGCTGGCTGTTGAGCGGGAATAGATCAGCGTGAGGTACCAGGACGTATTCGGCGTAGGTGCCCTCGCTAGGCTGGGACACACCGACCTTTAATGCAGCAACTCGGGTCCCAACAGGCAACTGCAAGCCTCCGGGGTGCACAATTTCACCGACGCATTCTGAACGATCAAGAGCCACGGCTCGCACCCGAATCAGGGCCCAGCCGTCTCTTGGGGTTGGTCTGGGTTGTTCTTGACGCTGCCATTGCGCGCCGCCAGCCGCATCTGTGTTGACCCAGGCGATCATCGCGACGCCTCCGCTGTCTTGCGGTACAACTGTTTGTAAAGCGGAATGAGTGGACTCTTGGTAAGCATCATAAGGACAACTCTCAGTGAGAACGTAAAAGGTCGAGGCAGACTCGCTCTCGAACCAACAGCATCGGTGGCCTAAATAAACTCGCTCAGATGTTGATAACCGCTGACAATTGGAGGTTTTATCGGCCTTAGCAGAAGTTTAGTTCAAAAACGCACGCGTCGAAGACGAATATGAGGGCCGAATTCAGATCCAATACCGGGCCCCTTGGCGACTATGGGCACGCTGTGGGTTGCTTATGCCAAGGCACTTTATGACTCTATATTGGTGTTTATCCGAGTTTCGCTCGATTTCTGTAAATTGAGCCCTATAATCGGACCACTTCTCGTTTTTATCCGCTTTATCAGGAATCCCATGAAAAAGACCTTTAGTTTGACCCACCCCAAAATCAATCTGGCCCGTCGGGTGGAAGCGGTCAAACACGAAATTAAGAAATACCAGACGCGTGAGCGCAAGAAGGCCGTGCCGGCCGATACCGATTTTTGGGATTTTGAGTGCAAATTTGGGTCCAGTGAGCAAGACGCTCGCGTGATCCACGTTGCCGAAATCAACAAGGAAATCGACCAGCTGGTGGCGGCGGAACAGGACACCTTCTATCTGGAGATTATGGCTGTCGGTCGTCAGCGACAGAAGCTTGCGTCGCTTACCCAGCCGGGTGATGACGATGATGATCTCGACGTCACCGGCGAGTAGATCAGTCTGAACGCGGCATAACGATCCCGCTTGCGTCTGCCGCCACTAACACCCGTTCAGC